>CBFDDG010000110.1:0-11442 GCA_965603505.1 uncultured Phycisphaerae bacterium
GGTCCGGCCACGGACCTTCAGCAGGCCGCGTGGAAGGAGTGGAAGGTCGATCTTGCCACTTTCGGCGTCGATCTCAGCGAGGTTACCGAGTTCGGCATCGGTTTCGACAAGGCCGACGCATTCGGCGGCATGGGCACCGTGTTCTTCGATGATATCCGGCTGTACCCGCCCGCAGAGGAGCAGTAAGTGCGCTCCTCCGGCGGTGTTCGGCCGGTGAGATGGATTTGCCTGTTCGAATGGCGGTCCGTAGAGTGCTCTGCGGACCGCCATTCGGCGCACCGAAGCTTCGCTTCGGGCAGCAGAACGGTGCTACTCCAGCGTCGGCGTGCTATGGTATGATACGGTCCAACTGGATTGAGTTGGCTGTTTCTGAGTAGTCTGTCGTTGAAGCCCTGTTAGGTGAGCAAGGGGTCGTGTCATGGGAAGCAGAAAGATCGGTTTTACGCTGATCGAATTGCTGGTAGTGATCGCGGTGATCGCGGTGCTGATGGCCATTCTGATGCCGGTGCTGGGCCGGGCGAAAGAGTCGGCCAGGCGAGTGGTCTGCTCCGGCCAGGTCAAACAGGTCGGTATTGCCGTGCTCGCGTACACGTCGGACTACGACGGTCGCATGCCGACGTATAACTCCAACACGGCCAAGAGCCAGCCCTATCTCTTGAACCATTCCTACGCCCTGTATCGGGCCGATCCCGGCTATATCGGCGACAACGGCGAGTTGCTTGCCATGAAGCTGGCCCTGCTGTATGAAGGCAACTTCATCGGCGAGCCGAAGGTTTTCTACTGCCCTTCCAACATCGCGCCGCTGTACAAGTACGAATCGTACTGCATCCCCCCGCCCTGGGGCTCCCTTCCCCAGCATTTCAACGCCAACGATGGGCAGGGACACAATCAGTGGGTGCGAATGGGCTACACCTATCTGCCCATCGACCCAAGAGCGACCAAGGACGGCACGGGCACGCCGGAGCAGAGTGCCAAGAACGTGGACAGTCTGGATTCGCATATTCCCTACATGACGGACCTCGTGCGCCACATCTACCAGATCAGTCATACCCGGCAAGGGAATCACGCGGTCAACGCCCTGTTCAAGGACGGCCACGTAAGCCTGTGCAACGAAGCGTACGTCTTTGAGAATCCCGTCTGGGAGGATATGGAGAACGGCGTGATACCCGAGTTGGCGGGCAACTACAGGGTCTTCAAGCTGATCGGCGGCCAAACGCTGGACGGGGGCAGCTAACCTCGACGCAAACGCAAACCCGTCAGATTGCGAAAGGGACTTGCGTCCTCAAGCTGTCAGATTTGCGTGGCGGAAACAAAAAAAAGCCCGGCGGAAGCCGGGCCTTGGATGCGATGAACCGCGCGCCTCGTCATGTCCTGCGCGGCTTGAAGCCGGCGGCCTTCTGTAGGGGGCCGACCATGTCGGTCTTCTCCCAGGTGAAGTTGGGCAGCTCGCGTCCGAAGTGACCGCCGTGGGCGGTGTCGGTGAAAATCGGCCGCTGCACGTTCAGATGCCGGATCATGCCCTTGGGTGTCAGCGGGAAGATCTCGCGGACGATCTCACTGATTCGTTTCTCGCTGATCTTGGCCGTTCCTTCCGTGTCAATCAGCACGGAGATGGGCTCGGCCACGCCGATGGCATAGGAGAGCTGGACCTCGCAGGCATCGGCGAGGCCCGCCGCCACCACGTTCTTGGCGATGTATCGTGCCATGTAGCTGGCGGTCCGGTCCACCTTGGTCGGGTCCTTGCCGCTGAAGCAGCCTCCGCCATGGCGTCCTCGCCCGCCGTAGGTGTCCACGATGATCTTACGACCGGTCAGGCCGCAATCCGCCGCCGGGCCGCCGAACTCGAATGCGCCCGTCGGATTCACATGAAACTTCGTATTCTTGTCGACAAATCGTTTGGGCAGCACGGGCAGGATGACTTTTTCGATGATCTCCTTCCGCAGTTGCCTGTACTTGATGTTGGGGCCATGCTGGGCGGCGATCACGACGGTGTGAATGCGCTTGGGTTTGCCGTTGGCGTACTCGATGGTCACCTGGCTCTTGCCGTCCGGCCGCAGCCACGGCAGCTTCTTCGTCTGGCGCAGCTTCTCCAGCCGGATCGTCAGCTTGTGCGCCAGTTGGATCGGCATCGGCATCAGCTCGGGCGTCTCACGCGAGGCATAGCCGAACATCAGGCCCTGGTCGCCCGCGCCCTGCTCCTTGTGAAGACCTATGCCTTCCGTCACGCCCTGGGAAATCTCGGGGCTCTGCCGGCTGACGCCGACCAGCACGGCGCAGTTGGCGTGATGAAAGCCCATCGCAGGGTCATCGTAGCCTATTTTCTTGATCGTCTCCCGGGCCACCTCAGCGATGTTCACCGTTGCCTTCGAGGTGATTTCGCCGGCGATCACAATCATATCATTTTTCACGAGCGTTTCGCACGCCACGCGGCTGGCCGGGTCTTCCGCGAGCATCGCATCAAGCACAGCGTCCGAGATTTGATCCGCCACCTTGTCGGGGTGGCCCATCGTCACCGACTCGCTCGTGAACAAATAGCTGAGCATATCGCAATTGGGGTTAATCGACTTCGTCTTTCGTACCATCTCCTGTGTTCCTTCTTAAAAAAACCGTGAAATCATCACGCCCACATCGTCGGGCAACCCGTATCGAATCCCTGATGCCTTATCATCATCGGGGCCGGGCGACACAGCTTTGCGCAGGCGAAAACCCCATATCATAAGCCCATCGCCCGCGTCGTCAACCCAAAAAGAGGGTGACTGCCAAGGCCCTCCAAGAACAAGGCGCAGCGACCCCCTGCTGGTTGTACGGGAGGATTCAAGATCGCAAGTCCGAATGCCGAAATCCCTGCCGGGTCGCAGGTTCCCGCTGTTTGGCCCTCCGGCCTCCAGCCCCCTTCGATTTGTCTCGGATTTCGGCGGTGCCGCGACGGCGCTAATTCCCTCCGGACCTGTCATTCAGCCGCCAGTCGAAGTTGATATACTCGAGGGCGTAATTCTCCACCTCGAGGAAGTACGCATCATCCCGGGACAGATAACCCGTGATGAAACTAAGCGCCGCCCGGGTCTCCGCATCGCGCTCCTTGAACTTCTTGTCCGTGCCGTACCGACTGACGAACGCCTTGCCGCGCCAGGCCGGCTTGAACAGCGCGGAAAGGCGCACGACCCTGTTGCGCCGGTCGATCCGGAGCCCCTGGCCACTGGCGAGGAACCTCTTCACCTGTCGATCGAGTTGTTCATTCAGATTCTCGCCGCGGTAGACCTCCCGTCGTAGCGGCGGGCTGGACCGGCTGGCGTACGTGATGGCCAGATAGACGCGCGGGTCCTGGAAGGTTTTGTGGAAGAACCGGCGCTCCACCTCGGCCAGCGTGAACTCCTCGTCCATCACAATGAACTTGTAATCGGTCCAGATCCCCTTGATGTGCCGGATATCACTCGGCGGCCAAGTCAACCGCAGCCACCAGGAAGACTCGATGGGATAGTTCCTCGTGATGATCTCAAGCATCTTCAGGTTGTAGGCATTGATCCAGAAGGCCAGCTTCTCATCCTGCGACCACCCCTGGTATACATTCGGGTCCAACTCATCGAGCTCCATCAGGAGGGGTTTGAACTCGAGCCGACGCCGGCGCAGACTTCCATAGTCCACCCCCCCGTCTTTCCGCACGTAGGTTTGCAGGATATTGGCGTATTCCTTGTAGAAGGCCGTCGTGGCGAGGCGCTCGCTTATCGACGCGGCTGTATCGTCAGGTTCGGCCGATGCGGGCAGGGCGTCGTTGGGCTCGACCGCCTTGAGATCATTAGGTTCCGTCGTTTCCACTTCGTTGGGCTCGGACGGCGCCGCCGGTTCATCGACCTCAGCCACGGCGGCCTCCTCGATCCGGCCAATATCCTCCGCCCATGTCTCCCGGCTCATCTCGGCCAGTGCGGTCGCATCCGTTTCGGGCGGGGGAACATCGTCTTTGCTATGGGTCGGGACCGGCCTTGGGGCTGCCTCATTGGGCTCCGAGCCCGTTGCCTCAGGTTGTCGGTGCTCCTGTGGTTCGACGATGGCCTTCCGGTCCATCTGCGGCTGTGCTTCACCGTTCATGCATCCAGCGCACCCCAGAAGGCCCAGCAGAAATAGAATCGCCACCATGCACTTGGTCATATCGTATTCCTACGCGAGAATCGCGTCTATCCGGCCCAGGAAAGCCTCAAGATAAGAGATAAGACGACGAATGCAACATTTTGTTCGCGATTCCACCGTTCTGAAGCCTCACTCCGTGGCCGCGGCAGCCCGGTGGAGGCAGATTGAGACCTGCCGGGTTCGTGTCGTGGCGTCGAACCTTACCGGCGCTCCGGCGGTATACAGGGCTATCCCAACCTGCGTCGCTGATGGAAAGGGATCGCGCCTTTTATCGGTCCCCATGCGGCAGGGTGTATCGGAGGGGCCGAATTCGCTTGACAAAAACGGCCCGATGCGTTAAATTGGATAAAATGCCCGGAGGCTCGTTGAAAGGAATGCTAACGAAATGAGTATGCAACGCGCGTTTTCCGCCATCCTCGTCGGTGGTCTGGTTCTGACTCTGGTTACGATCTCCAGAGCCCAGGTGGACAGCCGCCGGATTGAGGAGGTCCTCAAGAAGAGCGTTCTGACTCCAGAGGATCTGGAGGTGATTGATGCGTTCATGAGTGATGCCGTCGGCCGGCTGGTCCGGACCATCGACTTCACGGAGGTGGCAAAGACCCGCGCGTTCGTCCTGAACCACCAGAACCCGCAAGCCCAGTACGCCCAGCGATTCTCCGAGGCCGCGTATGCGGAGATTGGCGAGGGCTTCGACTACGCCCGCAACGAAATCTCTGACCCCAATAGGCGGTTCAAGGTCTTCACCAACCTGCTGATCCTCGCCAGCGAATTGAACGACCCCCGCCTGGTTGATTTGGCGGTTCGTATGATCCCGCACGAGAGCAGTGCGGTACGGTACTGGGCAGTCCGGGCGGCCACGAACTCCGCCGTATGGGACAAGCTCAGCCAGGATCAGAACGCGGCTGCCCGGGTGGCCCGCAAGATCATTGACGCATGCAACCAGGTCGTCGAGACGAGCAGCTCGGAGGTGCTGAACCTCATGGCGCAGTTTGCCGGCGGATATGATACCGCGCCGGCCGAGGAGTTGCTCGGTCGCGTCGCCGAAGCGCGGATCAGGCAGTATGCCGACTGGACCGTCAAGTACGAGCTTGTGGACACTGCGATTCTCAAGCTGCTGTCCGACAAGGTTTCTTCGGGCGGCACAGCCGGCCCGCAGCTCGCGAAACAGTTCGCCCAGCTCTATTCCTTCGCGATCCAGCGATACATTCGTGGCGTGCGGGACAGTGCCATACGGGACCTTTCCCGGAACTATCTTTCAGCGGTGCTGGTGGAGACGGAAGAGCGGTGCATCGGCAGATTGCTGGGCACGTCGCAGGCCGGTGTTCGACGGGCCGTGGAAGCTGGCGATATGAACGCCCTGCAGGCCGAGCATGACAAGCTGCTGGGCGGACCGAATGAGAAAGGCGCCTTGCCGTCGAAGTTCAACTTCACCTACGGCTCGGCGGACAACAGCCGCCAAGCGCCTCTGACACTGCCGGAGCCGCCGCAGCGCAAGGCCGTCGCCGAGACACAGCCGCCGACACAACCATAACGAGCCGGCCTTCTCGGCCGATCCATCCCGGCGTTGATTCAGTTGACTGTCTGGGGGCAGATGCAATGAGAACGTCAGTCATCTTCCTGGTAGTGCTGCCGCTTCTTGCCGCAGGGTGCTCCAATCCGGGCTTCTACTGGTACCACTCGGACAGGACGCTCGAGGAGGCCAAGAGCGATTACTGTGAGTGCGAGGACAAAGCCCGCCAGCGGGCTGCCGAAGCCGTCGCCGATGAATACTTCGATCATTTGCGCTCCCCCACCCGTCCGGGATACTCGTACGACTCGTCGTCCCACGATGATGCATCTGCTGATGCACTTGATGCCCAGGCGACCTGGGGCGAACTCTACAAGCAGAATGCCTTCAATGGCTGCATGAGGAGCAGGGGCTACGTGCAGCTCCAGGCCCACCGCGTCCGCCCCGGCCTCCGCACGAAGGACCTGCTCATGGGCGCCATCGCCGGACGATAGCTCAGCCCTTCGGCCGGGCGACTACGGCCGCTCGTCTGGGCCCAAATATGGCTCATCGGATTCTAGTGTACCTCGCCCGCGACGAAAGTTCCGACCCTTCGGGCCGAGAGGTTCTCGCCTGGGAACCACCAGCATGAGGGGGTGCTGTGCCCCCCTGTGACCGCGCCGAGCTCGACCCTTTACCGTGCTGGAGGCCCCAAAGCGATAGACTCCCCCCAGTTCGGCCATCCCTTCGACTTCGCTCAGGGGGGGTGGCGGCCGTGTCTCCACAGGCTTGGAACCCCCACCACCTGATGCACGGCCAATACCCTCGCGGTGGCTTTTGATAATGAGTCTTGCTCGGGATGCGTCGATAGGCCCACTACCCGCAATCCGCGAAGTATCCAAGGGCCGGATGAGTCCCCAATCATCATGTCAAGCAAAGAACAAAAAACAATAACAAACAGGAATAATGTTGACAAAACAGCACGGCCCGTGTAGGATGAGCCACAGAAATGTGATCGTTTCCTTCTGTGAGGGGCAAAACCATGGGAATAATGAGAGTTGCTTCGGCCGAGTTCCTGCGGGGATTCCAGAACAAAGACGAATTCTTTGAGAAACTCAGCAGTGGGCAGGACACCTGGCGTACGATTGCCGATGAAGTTGTCCTGCTGACCGTCTTTTCCGGCCTCTACGGGATCGTGATGGGCAGCCATAACGGGCTTGTGCAGGCGATTTCGTCCGGGATCAAGGTGCCCCTTCTGTTCGCGCTTACCGTGCTTATTGCCTTTCCGGCCTTTTTCATCCTCCAGCATGCTCTTGGGTCGAGACTTGGATTCTGGCAGATGCTCAAGATCATCCTCGCGGGGTTCGTCATGATCGCGATGGTCGTGGCCTCGTTCGCGCCCATCGTGATTTTCTTCCTGATTACGGGCGGAAACTACTCCTTTCTCAAACTGCTTCATGTGGCGATCTTCGGTCTCGGAGGGTTCTTCGGCATGAAAATGGTCCTGGACGGGCTGAAGTTCTGTTGCGAGAAGAAGGCGATCTATCCGAAGACCGGCGTCGTGGTCTTTCGCTTCTGGATTGTCATTCTGGCGTTCGTGGGGATGCAGTTGGCTTGGAACCTGAGGCCCTTCATCGGCAGTCGCGACCTGCCTTTCGAAGTTGTCCGGAGACGGGAGGGGAACTTCTATGTGGCAGTGATTGGCGCCGCGTCCGACCTCGTTCTCCGAGACGTCCTCAAGACGCCGAAAGAGCCTTCCAGCGGCTTGGGCAATGAAGAAGCGAGCCAGGTCGAGAAGGATGCGCCTGGTGGAAAATGATATCATGACACTGGAAGAGGTCGCGGCCTATTTGCGACTCAAGCCGCAGACCATCTACACTTGGGCGCAGGAAAAGAAAATACCGGCCGCCAAGCTGGGCAAGGAATGGCGATTCCGAAAGTCCCTCATTGATGAATGGTTCATCCAGCACATCGACGAACGTTTTGACGAGGTGGTGAGGAGCTGGAGAGAGAAGCACCGAGAAGAGTGAGCTTGCGTGAGCGACAGGATCGCCGGACAGCAGTAGTCTTTCTCTTCGGCAGGAGCTGCCCCTCGCTGGCTTCTCCCAATCATCAATCGTCAATCATCGATTATCAATTCTACAGCGGTCTGCTGAGGAAGCCGGCGGTGGAAGAGATGATGCGCTGCTGGAATTGCGTGTTCTGTTCGCTTGTCCGCTGCTCCTGAAGGTCCTTGAAGCTGGCGCGACAGAAGTGGCAGCCTAACGTCGCCAGGTGGAAGTCCACGTAGTCGAACCACTCGGGAGACAGCGTCTCGAGCAGGAAGGCGCCGAGCGTGCTGCGCTTCGGACAGCTCAGACGGTGTGCTTCCCAAATCTCCGTCAGCAGATCTTCGGAATACGAGACAGACAGATCGCTCAATGAGTCGTTCTGGGCGACTTGCTCGCGGATGCGCTTGAGACAACGGTGTTTGATCACCCTGACCTGTCCTTCGTCGAGGTTGAGCAGCCTTGCGACGGCGCGGTGCGAAAGCTGGCAATAAAAGACCAGTTCAGCGACCTTCAGGTCGCGAAACTTCAGTCGACCCTGAAGGTCCCTGACGAGGTGGCCTAGCGCCTGCGTCAGGGCTCGCCGCTGCAGCTCGTGCTGCTCGTTGTGACTGACACAGCGACTGACACTCGCGTCGGGAGCCGGTACGGCTGCCAGCGGGTTGGCGGGTGCGTCGTCGGGGCCGGCGCGGCAGACATCCTGGATCAGGCAGACGGATCTCGCCCAGCGCGTTCGCACGCGATTGACGATCTCGTTGCGCAGGATGCCGAACAGATAGGTCTCCAGGCTGGTTTCGATCTGTAGGCGATTGACCGCCTTGATGAAAGAGGTGAAGGTTTCCTGAACGATATCCTCGGCGTCGGCGGGTTGAGGCACGCGGGCGATCGCAAATCGCAGGAGCCGGCCCTGATGCTCATCGACCAGCCGGCCCCACGCGTCGGCATCTCCACGCCGAATCGCCTCCAGTATGCCTCCATCTGCCCGACCCGTATCGTTCATAGAGAATATCCCTGCATGGTCCAATGCTGCTCTCTCATGGTTCGAGGCTGTCGGATCTCACCCTGATTCCATCGCCGGCCCAGTCGACCGGACCCAGGTACTTGTCCAGCCAATCCGTGATCTCCTTGTAGTACGGTTTGCGATGCTCCCACGTGATGTTGTGCTCACCCGGAAACAGAACGTGCCTTTTGTGTTCCGCGGGTGTCCCCAGCAGATCGAACAGAGGCTTCTGCGCGACCTCGTAGGGAAAGAGGGAATCCTCCCGGCCGTTGAGCATGAGCATCGGGATCTTGAGGTGCGGCGCAAAATTCGCAGGATCGGACGCCGGATGCCTCTTGCAGCCGCAGATCCCTCCCACCAGCAGGATCCCCGCCTTGAAGCGGTCCTCCGTGGCGATCATCACCGAGCCCATCTGGCCCCCCCAACTGAGCCCGACGTAGGTGAGCCTGTCGACGTCGATATCTCCGCGGGTTTGGAGATAATCGATTGTCCTGCGCATGTCCTGCGACCGCTGGACGTACAGGTTCCTGCTCTGCATCCCATCCGGCGGATAGAAGGACTTCTCAAGACGGCGCTCATAGGTTCCCTGGTAGAAGGGGATGATCAACGCGCGGCCACTATGGATGATGTGGACCAGTTCGTGTGAGTAGGCCTTCGGCGTCCACGGACTGCCGCGGGCATCCCCGCCGGGATACCAGACCACGATTTGGTAGGGCGGCTTCACGCTATTCGGCAGATGCAGGTAGGCGATCACGCGTTCGTTCGGGTACGCGGCGTCGAACGTGATCCGCTCGCGTCGGCAGTAGCCCAATTCGCGATCCACCGACTCGATTCTGGCGTTCAACTCCGTCCGGTCGTAGCGATACCATGTGTCGATATACGACTGAAAGACCTCATTGGAGACGGGCTGGAAATTCGAGAGGTCCCGATGGTTGTGTTCCACGGGGGCAAAGGCGATCTCCGGGACGGCTTGCCGGCCCTGCGGATATTTGACACATCGGACGCCGTTGCGGGCATCGCGGTCCCACGGTGATCGGCTGGCTTCACTGGCAAAGAGATATGTATGGTCATCCCATGCGCCACCCAGAATGCATCGCGCGTCGTCGATCCCTTCAAGGCCGTTGTAGCACCACTCTCTTGCGTTTCCGGCCGCATCGCAGAGCCCGAACTGTCCCATCCCGCGGTAGTACCCGACGGGGGCCGGCTTGCCGCTGAAGTTGCTCAGATGCGTGATGCGCGACGCAATGTCCTGCGCGCGAGCCGCCATGAGCCAATGGAAAATCGTCGGCAAGTCCTTGTCACGGAACCGCGCGTAGGCTGCTGCCTCGTACCAACTGATTCCACCCACCGGGTAATCGCCCTCGTTCTGAGGATAGGTCCCGTCCTTCCAGGTGACTGGCCCGGGCTGCCCCGTCTGATCGCGGAACATCCCCATGGCTTGTGACCAAGAGAGTGTTCTGCCCTCCTGGATAAACGGCTCCTGCCAGAACTCTTGCCTCTCGTAGCCGCCACTGTCCACGAACTCCTTGAATTGCCTGTTGGTCGTCTCGTATTTGTCGATGAGGTACGGGGGTGCCGCAGGAATCGTTCGCTCGCCGTGGAAGAGATTCCGCTGGTCGAGGTCCGACGACGGGATCCACACCATGTCGGCAGGGAAAGCCCCTCTTTCTTGCAGCGTGAGGCTCAACTCCAGCGGCGGCAAACCGGTGCGGTCGATGTACGGGGAAGGCAGGTCGTTGGATTGAACGGTCTGGAGAGTCACGAATCCCGGCCTCCTGACCTTCCACCGATACGTCCCAAAGGGAATCCTGACGTGGCGTAATGGGGACCGCCCCAGATATTTCCAGCCCGAGTCTGCGTCGAAATACGGTCGGATATAGATCCTCGCTCGGGAAGGTTTCGTCACCACGGAGTACCCCCGCGACAGGCGGGGCCAACGGTCGACGAGCAATGGGTCGTCGGGAATATATCGTTCGGCCTTCTCCGCCAGCGTGAACGCGTCGAAGTACTCGTCCTGCTCCATGAGTCTGTCGATCTCGGCCATGGCATACTGCTGGGCCCATCGTGTTGTATAATGCCGCCATCCGATCGCAGTGGCCACCGCACAGACGGCGACGAGCAGGCAGATCAGCGCGGCGACGGCCTTGTGACGCCGGATGAGCTTGGTCAGCCGGTCCGTCAGTCTCTGCCGCTTTGCCTTAATCACCCGGCCGTCGAGGTAGCGCCGCAAGTCCTCGGCCAATGCGCCGGCGGTTGCATACCGCCGCTCCGGGTCCTTCTCGATCGCTTTGCAGCAAATCGTCTCCAGATCGACGGGGATGTGTCGGTCGATCTGTCGCGGCCGTCGCGGCTCACCGCGCAGAATCTGGTCGATGATGCGCTCCTGAGTGCTCCCGTCAAACAGGGGCTCCAGGGTCAGCAGTTCATAGAGCGTCACGCCAAGCGAGTAAACATCGCAGCGATGGTCGGGGCTTTGTGTCTCACCACCAATCTGTTCGGGGCTCATGTACCGCGGCGTACCGATGAAGGCGCCGGACAACGTCACCCCGCGTTCGGCGCAGATTCGCGCGATCCCGAAATCGAGCAGCACGAGTCGGCCGTCGCGCGACAGCATCAGGTTGGAGGGTTTGACATCGCGGTGGATAATGCCCTGGCCGTGGGCGTAGTGCAGTGCGCCGGCGACCTCGCTTACGAGACGGGCCACGGTGCGGAAATACTCGCGTTGTGAGGCACAGTCCCGCAGGATGCAGGCGGCCCCTGGCGAATCGCCCGTTTCCGCACCAGCC
>CBFDDG010000111.1:0-11399 GCA_965603505.1 uncultured Phycisphaerae bacterium
CGTAGACGCGGATAGTCCTGGCCGTCTTGGCCGTCCTCACTGTCCAGGCTTTCCTCGATCCACCAGGCATCCTCAGTGCCGTTTTCCGTCTCGTCGATAAAGTCCCAACCGGCATCAAGAAATGTTATGGCCGTCTGCATCTCATCTGTGTGTTTGCCTGTGCCGCCGGCACTGTCTGTCTGGTCCGATGCGTCGATGTCCCAGAAACTGGCCAGGCACGTGCCCTTCTTGGCGCCCCTACTTCCGATCAGCCCTCCCATGTTGATCTGGACGTCTCCACACCATGTGGCATAGCAGTGTTTTACTATACCTTCGTTATGCCCGACGAGCCCGCCGGCGCTGTCAATGCCGGCTATGCTATCAGGGTCGTCGCTGCAATAGTAGCAGTTACGTACGTATGTATTCTCGGCATTGTAGCCGACAAGACCTCCGACATTCTTGTCTCCAGTTACCGTGCCGGACCCCTTGCTCCTGTTCAGATCACCACGATTTGCCCCCAGGAGTCCACCTACCTTGCTGGTGCCACTGACTGAAGCGCTGCTGTTGCAGTCCTCCACATCTCCTGCGTTGTATCCCACGATCGCGCCGACGTGATGCTCCATTGCGGACACGGTGCCGTCGACGTAGCAGTTGTCGATCAATGTGCCGCTGCTGCAGTAGCCTGCGACTCCCCCGACACGCCTTCTGCCTGCGACATTGACATCCTTTAATGTCAAGTTCTTCACAAAGGCGCCTCTGCCGAGCCTGGCGAACAGACCGACGTCGTCCGAGCCAGGCAGGTCGATATGCAGGTTCGAGATCGTGTGGCCCCCTCCATCCAATACGCCGTCAAAGAAGGCCACGGGGCTCAGGGAAATGCCGGAGAGATCGATATCCGTCTCCAGCAGATAGTATTTGCGTTGCGGATACACAGTCAATCGAATCAGATCGTCCACATCGTCAATGGCCTCATACGGAAGCTCCTGCCAACGCACTTCTGGATAGCGACGCCCCATCTTCCAGGCATAGTAGAAATCCCAACCGGCATCCAGGTAGGTGTCCATATCCTTCATGTTCCCAGTCGGTAATCCTCTTCCGCCGGCACTCCAGTCAGTTCCCGAGGCCTCGACGTCCCAGAAACAGCCCGCAATCAGGCCCCGGTAGACTTTCGGGAAAGGCCACCAATTGTCATCCACATATTTGTTGTTGCCTGCGAACCCGCCGATGTCTTCTTCGTGTTTCGGATCGTATATGCTTGGACGGGCGCCTCCGGGGCCGGTCACTTTGCCGGCACTGTAGCAGTTTATGATGCTGCCATCTGAGTTGTTGTCCCCCACGAATCCGCCTACTCTGTAGCTGCCCTCGACGCGGCTGTGGCTGTAACTGTTGCGGACGCTGCCGTAATCGTTGTCCCCGACCAGCCCGCCCACATACGATCCGCCGCTGACCATTTTGCCGCACGTATAGGATTCGGTCACATTGCCTCTATTATTGCTCCCCACCAGTCCTCCAACCTCACGGTTCCCGCTGACTTCATTGCAGTCCGTGTGGCATCGGCTGATTTTGCCCGTATTCGCGCCAACAAGGCCGCCAACATAGGTCCCCGCATCAACGGAGACGCTGCTGTAACTGCCGCGAATGTCGTTACGACTGTGTCCGACGAGTCCTCCGACATATCGATTTCCCTCGACCCTTCCGGCAGCACGACAAGCCTCAATCCGGCCTTCGTTCTTCGCCGCGACCCCGCCGACATAGTTGCTCCCTGTGACCACAATCTGCTCGACACCAAGGCCCTTTACCGCGGCCCCGGGATAAACAGTCCCAAACAGACCGACCCAATGGATGCCGGAAATCGTCAGGTTGCTTACCGTGCAGGAATTGCCGTCGAAGAAGCCCGTGAATTCAGGTATGAGTGAAGTCGCCCAAGTCACGCCCGACACATCGACGTCGGAGGTTAGACGGTAGTTCGCCTTGGGATCGTGGTAGAGAACCGCCGCCAGTTCGTTGGCATCGCCAATGAGATACGGATTTTCGGCTGTTCCCTGGCCGGCTAACTGCGCGGGCTCGTATCCGTGAAAGACGCTCAGGACCGGATATCCGCCTTCTGCCGGCATCTGCCAGACCTCGTGCAAACCATCTTCGTCGCGTCCGGCAAGATCCCACCGCATCGCGAGATAATTCCCCTCTTCCATCATCTCTTCAGTCGTAAAGCCCGATCCACCGGTACTGGAACTGACTCCCGATGTATTCACATCCCAGACTGAGTTGCTCACGTTGGCGCTTGCGCCGTACGCCACCAGACCCCCGCGGTTACTTCCGCTCGGACTGCCCGTGCTGTAGCAATTCGTTATGTGACCGCTATTCTGGCCGATCAGGCCTCCCACGTAGTTGCCGCTCAGGAGCGGATGCGGTTCGGCGCCCCCACTGCAGCAGTTCGTCACTCTACCCTTGTTCGACCCGATGAGTCCTCCCACGTATCTGCCGCCCTGGACCGATCCTTCACTATGGCAGTTGAGCAGACTTCCCTCGTTAGCCCCAACAGATCCCCCGAAGCTCTCGTTCCCGCTGTTGTTGCCGCGAACGGAACCGTTGCTGTAGGCGTTGAGGACGATCCCCTGATTCCACCCGATCAAGCCGCCAAAATTCCTGCACTTCCTCGCCAGGCCGTCAACCTCACACGTACTATAGCAGTGGCTGATTGTTGCTCCGTAGTCATTGGCGCCTGCAAGGCCGCCTACGTCATTGCTGTCAATGTCATTGCTGCTTACGGTGACTTCACCGGTACTGCTGCTGTTGAGGATGTTGCCTCTATTGTCCCCAATCAGCCCCCCGACCCTCTGGTCACCGCTCACAAAGCCGTCGGCGGTGCAGTTGTCCACGCGACCATTGTTGACGGCGGCCAGGCCGCCAACGTGAGCGTTGGCAGCGACATAAGCGTTCACGATGTGCAGGTTCTTGACCACGCCGGTCGTCCCGATGACCCCAAACAGGCCTACATAATCGCGTTTCGAGCCGGTGGCGTCGATGACCAGGTTGCTGATCGCAAAGCCATTGCCATCGAAGGTTCCTGAAAACTCGGGAATCAGCGCAGTAGACCCGGTCGTGCCGGGAAGCTCGATGTTGCGTGTCAGCTCGAAATGCTTGTTCCGCGAGTCGGGATCGGAGCCAAGGAAGACAAGGTCCTCGGCCGTGGAGATCAGGTACGGGGCGTTGGGCTCGCCCGTCCCGCCGCTGTATTTCGCCTGCGCGGGCAAGCTGATAACGCAGACTGCGATCAGTACACAGATTGTCCGCAGGACAGTGGAATTTCTCAGATCCAACATCGTTGGTCCTCCGTCCCCCCAACTCCGGGCAAGAAGACAACCGCCTGCCCACCGGCACATGTGACATTGCTCCGTTTCTGACCTGTTGTTGGCAGTATAGCAGACCGAGGGTCTCACGTCAAGTGCCTGGAGTTCGCCTCCCTCTCGCAGGACCCTCGCACCCGGCCCGGCCGAGCCACCCCCGAGCCCGTCTTCGACACCGAAGGCTGCGTCGCCATCGCCCAGACCCCCGGTATGGGCCTCGAACTCGACTGGAACTACATCCGCACCCATCGGGTAGCTTGACCACACGCCCACACCGCGGCAGAAACCGGTCTCCACATCCGCGAGCCGACTTCAAATGACCTGGGCGTCAACCGCACAACGTCGTGGGCAGCAGCCGAGCCCTCGATTCGGGGTCGCAGCTTGTTGGCGTTCAGGTCATTCGGGATGTCTGAATTCCATGGCAACCACGTCCCCGCCGGGGAACTGGAGGAATCCTCTGCCTCCCAAGAACAGGCTCAGCCTATGGACACCGTCTTGGGTTTCGAAGGTCAGGGAGTACCACGGAGCATAATGCCACGCGCGTATCGTCTTGTTCTCGGGCGAAATGGGCGAGGCCGAATCGATCAGTTTCCGGAACTTGTCCTTCGTCAAAGTGCCGCCGGACCGAACGTTCATGCCCCTGGAAATCGTGATTTTCGTGATCCCTTCAGAGCGCGGCAAGTGCTCTGTGAAGGACAGTTCAACCTCGTTCCTCAGAATCTCACCGACGGGAACACCAGCCTCCGGCCCTACTTCCCCGAGAATCCTGCCCAGTGCTTCTGAGGCGAAGGCCACCGACCAGCGGACCTCCCGGCTCTCGGGCGCATCAATGCGAACGCGGACCCGCCAAACGTCCTGCCGAAGAAGCTCGATCTTGACGCCGGCTGCGGAATCCTGCGGTGATACGGCTACGCCGATTGCTTTCCCGGAACTGCCCGGTCCCATCGCGACGATCCGCAGCTCATAGGGGTCGTTTGCGACGACGCGGCTTACGCCGCTCAGCGTATGGGTGGCGCTGTCCCATTTCTCCTCGACGAGATCTACGATGCCCTGCGTGATGTGCCGTGACGTGCTGATCACTTGCGGATGTGGGGAGACTGGGCGGACCGCAAGAATGCGACAGCTTGCCGGCGGAAGGTCGCTCTCCAGGCATTTGTTGAAGGGTTTCACGAACCGGTCGGCCCAGTAGTCGAATGCCACGTACGCCTCCGCCTGGGGCAGGCCGATTCTCTCTGCGGCATACGAGATGTGCGTAGGCTCCTTCTCTTCCCAGTTGAACAGGCCGACCACGTTCCGCCTCGGTGCGCGGCGGTCATCGGTCAGGAGCCAGACTCTCGGGATTCGCTGCTCGAAGAGATCGACGGGACGGGGCTTGAGGCCGTGGGCCGGCATCGATCGTTGCAGCAAGTGAAGCCGCTCCGGCGCGAGCTTGCCATAGTCCGTGCTGCTCGCATTCAACTGGCCCGTGACGGCCACCCACGACGTCAGTGCGCGGGCGTGCTCCAGCGGGATGTCGTCGCGGATGTAGATCGGGTCCGGGTCGTTGTACCAGACGCGGCCGTGCAGGAAGTAGAGGTTGCTGCCGCTGAATGGTCCGCGGCACATGCTGGACCACTTACGGCCATTGTCCGGGCCGATCCGCATCGCGTCGACGAGCCCGAACGAGGCGCCGAGCGTCCGCATGTTCTGAGCGACGTTGCAGCCGAGGAAGAAGACATCATCGCCCGCCGCCTCCCGGACGACTCTCAATCCGTTGCGGTAGGCTTCGACGTGCGTCTTTGTGGGATCGTGTAGCGTCGCCCGGCCGAGATGGTCGTCCTTGTAGCCCGTGTTGATGTAGCAGATCTCGGTGGCCATGCCGGTCCAGAGCCCGTCCAGCTTGAAGTACTTGTAGCCCCAGTCGCGTGCGATCCGTCTCGCCACGGAACGGACGTATTGCTGCGTCTTGGGGTTCGTCATGTCGAGGCAGGTGCCGCCCCATCGGACGACGAACGGCTTGCCGTCCTTCGTTGCGAACAGGTCCTGCTTATCGGCGAAGACCGGGTCGTCCCACGTTCCGGCGAAGGGCATGAACCAGATGCCCGGCGTCAGGCCAAGCTGCTTGATCTTCTCCGCCGTCTGCGTCATGCCGCCGGGATACGGCCCATCAGAGCGGTGCGTTGTGAAATCGCGCCGCGGTCCATCGCCCTTCACTCCGGCCTGCCAGCCATCGTCGATCTGGATCACGGAGAAGCCAAACGGCGACAGGTGCTCCCGGGCGAACGCCGCGCTCTTGAGAAGGTCCCGCTCGTTGGAGGCTCGCGCATGATACCACGTGCAATAGACGGCAGGCTGCGGCGGCAGCTTGATGCGGTCGTGCTCTGCGATCGCGTCGGCGTACGCTTCGAGGCCCAGGCGGGCGTCATCGAAGTAGCCGATCAGCAGGGTTTCGGACTCGACCATCTCGCCGGGCTTGACCGAAAGTCGTCCATAATCCAGATGAGCGTCGATGACTGCCTTTCCGTCCTTGATATCCGAGAACAGCAGGCCGCTGCCGCGTTCGTGCGTGAGCCAGCCGGCGACCACGCCGGCGCGCGTCTCAGGATCGCCCACGGCCAGGAAGGAATAACTCCCGGGGTTGGAATCCCGCGTGACTTTCGTCAGTCCGGCTGTGCCCAATGCTCGCAGCAAGCCCGGTTCCTTCTGCAAACCGAGCGTTAGGTTCGTCGCGTGCATGCGGTCGAGCGTCGCACGCGCGCCGCCGTCGCCGCGGAACGTGCTCTGAAAGAGGATGAACGGCAACTCATTGAACAGCACCAGACGATCCATCTCGCCTGAACGATATGCGATCTCGATGGCATGTCCATGTCCCCACGTCGGATGCATCACCTCGCGATACGTGCCTGTGACGATCGGGGCGCGAAGGGTCCCGCGCTCGATGAATTTCAGGCCGGCGCTTTTCGCGATCGCGCTGAACGACACGGACTGCCAGTCGAACTCAATGGCCAACCAGTCGTTCTCGATGCGCATGACATCAGATGATTGCGCCGCGGCGGCCTTTCCCGAGACGGGATACACACAAGCTGCTACGAGCAGTACCATGGATACGAAGCTCTTCGAATGCACGCTCTTTCCTCCAACGGTTGTCTGCCGCCATCGGCTAACGTGAGGGCGATCAGAAGATGCGATAAGCGGTCGGCCGGCCTCCCTTGGGGCCGTCGAACAGGACCAGTACGGTGATATGGTCGTCGGTCTCCTCCAGGATCGCCATCGCTTCGGCCTTGCCGCGAACATCCGGCAGAGGCCCGATCCGGTGAGCGTCGGGGCCCTTGCCATCCCAGCGGAACAAGACAAAGTCACGGTCCTCCTCGTAATCCTCGGAATCCGTGTACGTTTCGGAAGGCTCCGAGCCGGCGTTACCGGCAATAATCAGAAAGCCCGATTTGCCGGTCACGATTTCCCGTATACCGAGTCCCGGTCCCAGGGGCAGTCTATGAAGCCGGTATGCCTGCCGCTGCCGGCGTCCGAACACGTCCTCGGCGCCGATCTCCATCACGAGCGCGTGGTCATCGAGGTTCGGATTGCGAAAGCCGACAAACAGCCGCCCCTCGCGCGCCGCGAGCCCCTCAATATTCACTCCCTTCTGCTGCAGGGGCACTTCGAAGTACTCGCCGAGGACCTTGTCCGCGCGCAGGATATCGGCAAGCGTCGCGACCTCAACGTCGGCAGGCAGTCCGGTAGTGGGATTGGCCTTCAGGCGGAAGATGCGGTAGCGATTGCCCTGATGCTTGCCCTGCTTTTTCGAGACGCCGTGGGAGCCGACGACGTAGTAGTACTGCCCTTCGGCGGCAATGGCCTCGATGTCAATCTCGTCGCCGGACCGCAACAGCGGGATGGTCTTTACGACCCGCAGCGTTTTGGCCTCTTGCGACCGCTCGACCACCTGCACGGCCCGGGCCTCGTCGGCCCCGATCAAGCCGAACCGGCCCGAGATGAAGGCCAGGCCGCTCAAGTCCTCATCTTCCAGCACCTCCCCCCTAAACGAGTACCGACCGGCGGATTCGACCCGCGTCCATTGCCCGCCGTCACGTGCGGCCGGCTCCGATTCATCCGTTCGGCCGCCGCAAGCCAGGCTTGCCACCAGAGTCATCAGGGCGCTGTACAGCACCAAACGTGCGACTGATCTTCGTTTGCGCATGGAAGCCACCTTCATCAAGTCTTTGACCATCACCTATAGTACACGCGAGCGCACACGTCAATGGTAGATACGGGGCCGCACAAAACCCTTGCAGGAGCGATCCGGGTTGAGTAGACTTGTCTGTTGCCGAGACATCGGTCGGCGCGCGGGAGATCAGTGGCACTTTCGTGACAGCGCGCACGGATGCGATGTGGGGCCCGTAGCTCAGCGGCAGAGCAGGTGGCTCATAACCACTTGGTCCCTGGTTCGAATCCAGGCGGGCCCATAGAGGATTCGCAAGATGTTGGTTTTTTGTCGCCCAAGGTCTACAATCGTTATAACCTCCACTACATCTTCGACAGGGGCGTGAACAAAGGCAGCTATGCCAACTGGACGCTGTCGGCCGGCCACGATTTCGTGCCCTACAACACCAGGCTCCAGGCCCACCCTTCGGGAGACCGAATCCGGTTTGTAACGGATGAGGGACTGGCCATCATTTATGAGATCAATCCCGGTCGCATGGGGATGTCCGCCGGGCAATACGTGGACTTGGTCACCTCGCCGACACTCGTCAGTTACGAAGGCTTGAGCGATGTGGACCGCGAGGGCATCCAAGCCGGCAAGGCCATGGTCTCACTTCCAATATAGTCTCTCCACTTGACAGACAGCACACGGGCCGCGAGAATAACGGAGGTTCGTTGGCAGACGAACCGGCAGGGTGATAGAGAAAGTCCCGGAGAACCACGGCGGCGGTCTACGACGAACGGCTGCCCCGGCGGTCGCTCCCGGCATTCAGGAGGAGGCAGGATGAGAGAAGGTCTGCGCGTGCCGCCATTTTCTGAAGGGGAATGGACACGCCTTAGAGAGCACCTCGGTCTGCCGCCCCGCCAGGCGGAGATTGCCAAACACATCTTGTGCGGCAGATCGGACAAGCAGATTGCCAACGAGATGGGCATTTCCGTGGCGACGGTTCGCACCCATCTGGACAGGCTCTTGGGCAAGTTCGGACTCGACGACCGCGTGGAATTGCTCCTGTACCTGCTCGCCCATTTGCGTTACACGCTCAAGAAGTGCGAAGGTTCACCATACGAATATAGCTGATCCCGGGCCGATTCTCTGTCCTCCTGCCTGCCGCGTTGGGTCTTCAACCCTTTGCGATCATGCGCCGAATCAGTTGAAGTTTCGCATCCAGTCGGGCCAGTCTCCCTCGGCGACGCCGCCGGCGGGGGTCCAGGCGTTGGCGGTGTCGAAGGCGCGGTGCCACTTGAAGGTCCAGAGCTCCTTGAGCCGGACCTTTTCGGTGGACCAGTCCATGAACAGGATGTTGACGCCGCCGTGGTGGCGGTTGGTGCACGCTCGCCGCATTCCGCCGCCGAAGGCCCAGAGGAATTCGCCGTCCTGCTCCGGGGGCGGATCGAACGACTCCGGCCGGAGCAGCATGAACCCGCAGTCCATGAGCACGGGGATCGTGTTTGGATTCTTCTGCCCGGTCCGACGCCACTTGTTCTTCGGGTCGTGCGCACCGACGACGAGATCGCTGTCGTTGACCCACCAGTTGATCCCATAGCTGCCGATTTTGTACAGCGGGTCCTTGAGGAACGAGAAATCGGCCGGGTTGGTGATCGAGACGTCCCAGGCGGTCCAGGGCAGCGTCCCGCCTTGTTCCGACCGTCCGGCGGGCCTTCGGGCACAGGCGGATCTCCGGGGCTTCGTAATAGGGGATCAGCGTGTAGATCCACGAGTAGCGGCCCGTCGCCCAGTCCTCGTCGATGCCCGGCATGAACTTGCCGTCGTAGTCGCCCGTGTACATCGCCAGGCACAGCGACCATTGCTGCAGGTGGCTCCGGCAGACGACCTCCCGGGCCTGGTCCTTCGCCCGACGCAGGGCCGGCATCAGGATCGCCATCAGCAGTGCAATAATGGCAACGACGACGAGCAGTTCGATTAGCGTGAAGCCTCTGCATCTGCTCATCGCGATCTTCCGGTTAACAAGGTTGATCCCATCTGCCATCCGACGTTCCCCAGATGACCTCATAAACGACGCTCCGACACGCTTCCATCCCCATGATACCCGAGTGCTCCGTTCGATTTCAATGCTTCTGGAGGCAATAGAAGCGCCCGCATGCTCTGTTCACTGCGACTCTACCGCTAAGAAAACGGCGGTTCTCACCCGATGCACTTGTTTTTCAACGCCGCACGGTGAGATTGACGTCACATTCGCCATTTGGTATACTGATTCGTGTGTCTCAACGGAGGAAGAATCTTGCTGATTCGACTTCCTCTGTGCACGCCGGCAGCGCGACTCGTTGCCCTGTGGCGACAGATACCGGACCTGGGGGGATGGAGGACCATAGCACGGGACTCGCCAGACCTCACTCGATCCTGCGGACAATCCCTTTTCTGATCACAGTCTGCCTTGTCAGCTTCCCGGCCCAAGCCCAATACGGCGGCGGGACGGGAGAGCCGAACGACCCGTACCTGATCTACACTGTCGAGGATCTCGTCTCCATTGGCTCAGATCCTGGTTCACGGGACAGGCATTTTGAACTGTCGCAGGATATCGACCTTTCCGGCACCACGTGGTCTACTGCGCTGATTCCCGAGTTTTCGAGAACCTTCAATGGCAACGGCTTCACGATTCGCGGCCTGACGATTGCCGGGGGAGATTGCCTGGGGCTTTTTGGGTGCCTCGAACCGGGCAGTGAGGTTTGCGACCTGGGTGTCCTGGATGTGAATGTGACCGGCGCTGGAGCGTACGATGTCGGCGCACTTGTGGGGCGCAATGATCGGGGGCATATTACCCGCTGCTACAGCACGGGCATCGTCTCCGGTGATGGCTATGTCGGGGGGCTGGTGGGGTCCAACTGGTACGGCACGGTTAGCGACTGCAACAGTGCGGGCATCGTTACCGGCCGCGACGAAGTTGGCGGCCTCATCGGGTACAACGACGAGGGTGCTGTGACCCGTTGCCACAGTGCCGCCACTGTCTCCGGCGGCGAGAGTGTGGGTGGACTCGTGGGGGCCAACTGCAGCTATGGCAATGACGACGTCATGCTGGCCGATTGTTACAGCACCGGCCCAGTCTCCGGCGATTGGGCCGTCGGCGGATTGGTAGGATACAACGAAGGGGGCAATATTACTCGCTGCTGCAGTGGCGGGACCGTCTCTGGCGCTGACACCATCGGCGGGCTTGTGGGGTCAAACTACGAAGGCACTCTGACTTGCTGTTACAGCACGGGCACCGTGGCCAGCGAATCATTTGCCGGCGGGCTGGTGGGGTATAACGACTGGGGCAGTGTGACTCACTGCTACAGTACCGGCGCGGTCTCCGGCGGCGACGAGGTCGGCGGGTGCGTCGGCACGAACGACGGCAGTGTGACCGGCTGCTTCTGGGACATGGACGCCTCAGGTGTGACCATCAGTGCTGGTGGATTCGGCCTGACCACAGCGGCCATGGTAAAGGTCCAGACCTATCTCAACGCCGGATGGGATCTTGTGGAGGAGGCAGAGAATGGCGCTGACGACATCTGGTTTATGCCCGTACAGGACTATCCCCGACTCTCCTGGGAATTCCTTGCCTTCGACTCCGCGGTTGGCGTCCACCGGTTCTGGTCCCCGGTATACAAAGGGCACGTCTACACGATTGACGAATCCGAGAAGAGCCAATTGCTCAACGATCCCGAAGGTGCATGGCAATACGAAGGTGTGGTCTACTATGCGTTTGCCGATGACGTCGGACTCGGCCTGCAGCCAGTCCACCGCTTCTACTGCGAGAGTCTGAACGGCCATTGCTACACGATGAGCGAGAGCGAGAAGAATAAGCTTATCGACAGCTACGCCCACGTGTGGACCTACCGGGGCGTTGCCTTCCACGTCTTTGCCGAGGGCGAAAGGCCGAACGTCGCTTCCCCGGTCTA
>CBFDDG010000112.1:0-11365 GCA_965603505.1 uncultured Phycisphaerae bacterium
TGCTGTCGATCAGGGTCGTCCCGTCCGTGTCGAACAGACCAAGATCTTCGCCGCCGGCAGCGAGTTTGAAACATGCATGCAAGCCCTCCTCCGTCGTCTCTCCATCCGCCCATATCAGCAGATAGCCCTGTACGGCAATCGTGGTCAGGCCCGGCTCGGTCGTGGGGATCCGCCACTTCATCGGCGTTTCGAGGTCATCCGTTACATACATGCCGCCGACATCGATGGGCGTATCGCCATAGTTGTAGATCTCTATCCAGTCGTCGAATTGCCCCTGTGGGTCTGCCTTCGTCGCGCCGTTGGACGCCATGATTTCGTTGATCGCCAGGGAAGCCCCGTTCTCCGCTCCTGCTGCCGTCGCAAGCTGTATGTTCCACAGCACCAGCGCCATACAGCCCGCCAGGGCAACCATCCGTCGGCTCATGCCTTCCATCATTCGTACCTCCAGCCAAAATCCGCAGTCCAAGGGGATGGTGCTCGGGCCTCATTTGGCGCGGGCCTTCCCTTCCCAGAGCAGCCAGCCATTCTTCGACAAAAAACGACCGTTTCATAAGAAAGTGGCTGGTTTCGCCGAACGGTGACAACCTTCCGGCGTTTTTGAGCCAAAAAGAGTTCCGGGAGATGCTGCGGATCGTCGTGCGACTCCCGAGATGCGCACGTTGGATTGCGCCTCGTCTGCAAGGACAGTGCGGCCCAATAGACAATTCTGATATTTGCATAAGGATTGATTATGTTGTGTATTACGGGAACCACCGTGGCATTTGGCGAGTAATGTCGTATGATATTTGAAGACGCTCCGACGAGTTGCTTGAAGAATGGGGACGCCCGAATCCGGGGAATTCATGGACATACGTTTGCAGAATCAGGGTCTATACGAGAAGCGGCACGAGCACGACGCGTGTGGGATTGGGGCCGTGGTGAATATCAACGGCGCACGGGACCACTCCATCGTCGAATACGGCAGGCAGATTCTTGTCAATCTGACGCACCGCGGGGCCGCCGGCTCCGATGAAACGACCGGCGACGGGGCGGGCATCCTTTTCCAGATTCCGCATGAGTTCTTGGCGGCGGAATCTGAAGGCTGGGGGTTCTCCCTGCCGGAACCTTCTCAGTATGGCGTCGGGATGGTGTTCGGCTCGAAGGACCCGGAGTTACGGAGCGTGTGCGACCGCATCCTGGAGAAGGCGCTGGCCGAGCATGGGATCAAGACGCTTGGGTGGCGCGACGTGCCGACGTGTCCCGACTGCCTGGGCCAGCTCGCGCGGGAGGCGGAGCCTTCGATCCGGCAAATCTTCGTCGATGGGGCCGGATGTGAGGACGAGGAGCTCGAGCGGCGGCTCTACGGGGCCCGCAAGCGCGCCGAGAAACGGATCGCCATGCAGTTCGGGAGAGAGGCCGAGGATTTTTATGTCACGAGCCTCTCGTGCCGGACCCTCTGCTACAAGGGCATGTTCATGGCGTGGCAGCTCTTCGAGTACTATCCGGACCTCGCGGATGAGCGCGTCAAGTCGGCGCTGGCGATCGTGCACCAGCGGTACAGCACGAACACGTTCCCGAACTGGCGGCTGGCCCAGCCGTTCCGGTGCATCGCGCACAACGGGGAGATCAATACGCTCAGCGGCAATCGCAACGCCATGCGGGCGCGCGAGCCGAAGATGGCCAGTGGCGTCTTCGGGGAGGATATCGCGGACCTGTTTCCGATCCTGGCGCCAAGTGGGAGCGATTCGGCCTGCTCTGACAACGGGCTCGAACTGCTGGTGCGGGCCGGACGAAGCATGCCGCACGCCATGATGATGATGATCCCGGAGGCCTTCGGGGCGAAGTACCACATCAGCACCGACAAGCGGGCGTTTTACGAATATCATTCCTCCATCATGGAGCCGTGGGACGGACCGGCGGCGATGGTCTTCACCGACGGCCGCATCATCGGCGGCACCCTCGACCGCAACGGCCTTAGGCCCTGTCGCTATCTCGTCACGACCGACGGCCTGGCGATCATCGGCAGCGAGGCGGGCGTGGTGGAGTTCCCGCCGGAAAAGATTCGCCTCAAGGGCCGGCTTCGCCCCGGACGCATGTTCCTGGTCGATACCATCCAGGGCCGGATCATCTCGGACAACGAAATCAAGAGCAAGATCGCACGGCAGAAGCCGTACCGCCGATGGCTCGATGAGAACCGCATCGAGCTGCGCGGACTGTTCGATGCCCCGAAGCTCGTCAAGAGCGACCCGGAGACCATCGCGCGAAGAATGCGGGCGTTCGGCTACACGCGTGAAGAGCTCAGAATGATTCTGACGCCCATGGCAGTCAACGGGCAGGAGCCCATCGGGTCGATGGGCAACGATACGCCTTTGGCCGTGCTGTCGGAGAAACCGAAGCTGCTGTTCAACTATTTCAAGCAGCTCTTTGCTCAGGTGACGAACCCGGCGATCGATCCGCTTCGCGAGGGACTCGTGATGAGCCTAATGGCGTTCATCGGCAAGAAGCAGAACCTGCTCGCCGAGACGCCGCAGCACTGCCGCCAGCTCAAGCTGCCGCACCCGGTCCTGACGAACGAAGACATCGAGCGGCTGCGGTCCGTGCAGCGCGAGGATTTCCGTGTAGTTACGGTGCCGGCCCTTTTCGACGCCGACTTCGCGCATCCGGCCGAAGCGCTGCGTTGCGGTTTGGACGCGCTCGTCCGTTTGGTCGAAGAGGTTGTCCGGGAGGGTGCCTCACTGGTGATTCTCAGCGACCGTGACGTTTCCGAGTTGAAAGCGCCCATTCCGTCGCTTCTGGCGACGGCCGCGGTCCATCACGCCCTGCTCGAGAAGGGCCTGCGACACGAAGCCGGGCTGATTGTCGAGAGCGGCGAGCCGCGCGAGGTGATGCACTTCTGCCTGCTGTGCGGCTACGGGGCCAACGCGATCAATCCCTATCTGGCCTTCGAGTCGCTCGACGAGCTGAACCGCCAGGGCGACCTTGGCGCGACGCTGGAGCCCGTTCAGATCGCCGACAACTACATCGCCGCGGTCAAGAAGGGCATCCTCAAGACGATGAGCAAGATGGGCATCTCGACGCTGCGCAGCTACTGCGGGGCCCAGCTTTTCGAGGCCATCGGGCTGGACGGCAACGTTGTGGACAAGTACTTCACGGGCACAAGCTCGCGCATTCGCGGCGTTGGGTTGGAGCAGATCGCCGGGGAAACGTTTGAACGGCATCGCTCGGCCTTTCAGCCGCGTCCGGCGGGTGCGATGGACCTGGACTTCGGAGGCGAATATCATGTCCGGCTCACCGGGGAGCGGCACCTGTGGAACCCGATGACCGTCGCCGAGTTGCAGCACGCGGTCCGGAACAACGACCGCGCCTCCTATGAAGCCTACGCCAAAGCCATCAACGACCAGTCGAGAGCGCTGCACACCCTGCGCGGGCTGTTCGAATTCGTGTACGGCAAGCCCGTGCCGCTGGACGAGGTCGAGCCCGCCGCCGAGATCGTCAAACGGTTTTGCACCGGCGCGATGAGCCACGGCTCGATCAGCAAGGAGACCCACGAATGCATGGCCGTCGCAATGAACCGCATCGGCGGCATGAGCAATACCGGCGAGGGCGGCGAAGACCCGCAGCGGTACGTGCCCGAACCGAACGGCGATTCGAAGAGCTGCGGCATCAAGCAGGTCGCCAGCGCCCGCTTCGGCGTCACGACCCACTATCTCGCGAATGCTAAAGAGCTGCAAATCAAGATCGCTCAAGGCGCCAAGCCCGGCGAAGGCGGCCAGTTGCCTGGACATAAAGTCACGGCCGAGATCGCGCAGTTGCGGTATTCCACGCCGGGCGTGACGTTGATTTCGCCTCCGCCCCATCACGATATCTACTCGATCGAGGACCTGGCCCAGCTCATCTACGACCTCAAATGCAGCAATCCGGGCGTGAAGGTCTCCGTCAAGCTCGTCGCCGAGGTCGGCGTCGGCACCATCGCGGCCGGCGTCGCCAAGGGCAACGCCGATGAGATCCTCATCAGCGGCCACGACGGCGGCACCGGCGCCAGCCCGCTGTCGTCGATCAAGCACGCGGGCTGCCCGTGGGAGCTGGGCCTGGCCGAGACGCAGCAGGTTCTCGTCATGAACAATCTTCGGGATCGTGTTCGTGTCCAGACGGACGGGCAGATGCGGACCGGTCGGGACGTGGTCGTCGGCGCGATGTTGGGAGCCGAGCGGTTCGGCTTCGGCACGGCCGCCCTTGTGACGCTCGGCTGCACGCTGCTCCGCAAGTGTCACGAAGGGGCATGTGCCTTCGGCATCGCGACCCAGGATCCGGAACTTCGCAAGCGATTCGCGGGCAAGCCGGAGTACCTTCAGCGGTTCATGTTCTTCGTCGCCGAGGAGGTCCGGCAGATTATGGCCGACGTCGGCTTCCGCAAGTTCGAGGACATGGTCGGACGAGTGGACCGACTGAGGACGCACAAGGCCCTCGCCCACTGGAAAGCGAAAGGTGTCAATCTATCTGCGATCTTCTACCAGCCGGACGTCTCGGATGGCCGGGGCATTCGACTCATGGTCCCGCAGGCCGAGCGGCTCGCCGACCACATGGATTGGGAGATCCTCAAGCAAGCTGAAGGGGCGCTGGAGAAGAAGGAGCCAACTCGCATCGAGATGCGCATTCATAACGTGAACCGGACGGTCGGCGCGATTGTGAGTAATCGCATCGTGAAGAAGCATGGCCCACAGGGCCTGCCGGATGGGACGCTCGAAGTCGTTCTGCGTGGCTCAGCCGGACAGAGCTTCGGCGCCTTCCTGGCCCCCGGCGTGACATTGCGCCTGATCGGCGACAGCAACGACTACCTCGGCAAAGGGCTCTCCGGCGGCCGGATCGTCGTGCAGACCCCGGAAGGCTCCCCGTTCATGGCCCACGAGAACATCATCGTCGGCAATACGCTGCTTTACGGCGCCACCCGCGGCGAGGTCTTCATCAACGGCATGGCCGGAGAGCGCTTCGCCGTCCGCAACAGCGGGGTCGCCGCCGTCGTCGAGGGCGTCGGCGACCATGCATGCGAGTACATGACCGGCGGGACCGTCGTCGTCCTGGGTCAGACGGGCTGCAATTTCGCCGCCGGCATGAGCGGCGGCCTGGCCTACGTGCTCGACGAGATGCAGCTCTTCGATACGCTCTGCAATCTCGATATGGTCGAACTGGAGACGGTCTGGCAGGAGCGGGACCAGGTGGTCCTCTACGACCTGATCGAGAGGCATCTGGAGTGGACCGGCAGCGAGCGGGCCAAGTTCATCCTGCGGGCCTGGCCGGATATGGTCGGCCGATTCGTCAAGGTCATCCCGATCGATTACCGCAAGGCACTGGAACGGATGCGGGCCCTCGAGCATCGTGACACGGAGACCACGCCTGCTACCGAAGAGGTGTTCTATGGGTGAGCTCAAAGGATTTCTCAAATACGAGCGTCAGGAAGTCGGGCACCGGCCGGTGGAGGAGCGGATTCACGATTTCAACGAGATCGACCTGCCGCTGTCGCCGGAGGCGATTCGTCAACAAGCCGCCCGCTGCATGGACTGCGGCATCCCCTTCTGCCAGGGCGTGGGCTGTCCGGTGGGCAACAGCATCCCGGACATGAATGAGTTCGTGTACAAGGGCCAGTGGGAGCAGGCCTGTCGCGTCCTGCATGAGACGAACAACTTCCCGGAGATTACCGGGCGGGTGTGTCCGGCCCCGTGCGAGACGGCCTGCACGTTAGCCGTCAGCGACCATCCCGTTCTGATTCGGCACATCGAGTACCAGATCGTCGAGCGCGGTTTCGAAGAAGGCTGGGTCAAGCCTCTGCCCGCGCTGCAGAAGACGGGCAAGCGCGTCGGCATCGTGGGCTCGGGCCCGGCCGGCCTGGCCGCCGCCCAGCAATTGGCCCGGGCCGGCCACGACGTGGTCGTTTTCGAGAAAGATGAGAGAGCCGGTGGCATGCTCCGCTACGGCATTCCCGATTTCAAGCTGGGCAAGCACATCATCGACCGCCGGCTCGAACAGTTGAAGGCCGAGGGGGTCGAGTTTCAGACCGGCGTCGACGTCGGCAAGGACATCTCCGCCCACTATCTCCGCAAGCGGTTCGACTGCATCTGCCTGACCAAGGGCGCCCGCGAGCCGCGGGACCTCGCCGTTCCCGGCCGGGACCGCAGCAACATTGTCTTCGCAATGGACTACCTGACGGCCCAGAACAAGCTCTGTGCCGCCGAGCCGCTGGAAGGCACTCCGAGGATCTCGGCCCGGGACAAAGTCGTCGTCGTCCTTGGCGGCGGCGATACCGGCAGCGACTGCGTCGGCACCGCCCGCCGGCAGCGAGCGAAAAAAGTCTACCAGCTCGAAATCCTTCCGAAGCCCCCGGATACGCGGCCGCCCGACACGCCTTGGCCGATGTGGCCCCGGCAGATGCGAACTTCGTCGTCCCAGGAGGAGGGTTGCGAGCGGCGGTGGTCCGTCATGACAAAGGCATTCGCCGGTGACAACGGCCATGTGAAAGAGTTGCACGGCTGCGAAGTGCAATGGATGCAGGCGGACGGCAACTGGAAGCTGAAAGAGCAGCCCGGAACGGACTTTGTTCTGAAAGCTGATCTCGTTCTGCTCGCCCTGGGCTTCCTGCACGTCACGCATGACGGCTTGGTGAAGGATTTGGACTTGCAACTTGACGCGAAAGGCAATGTAATAGCGGCCGATTACCAGGCCAGCGAGCCGTGGGTGTTTGCGGCCGGCGATACCGTCAGCGGCGCCTCGCTGGTGGTCCGGGCGATCCAAAGCGGGCGAGAGGCGGCGGCGGCGATGGATCGCTGGCTGCGTCAGACGGGCCCCCAGGTGCGATGAATCGCAGTGGGAGGTCCAATCCCTAAGGACGCCGCAAACTCGACGAGCTAGCGCGCCGTACAGAAACAGACGGCCTCAGGCAACGCGTGGGGTGTATAGCACGCTCCAGACACAGGATCCACAGGGTTTTCGGTGTGCTGGTCCATCCGGATGAAGCTTGGCAGGGCAGGAGACCGTACAGGAAGATATGCCGAAACGGAAGGATATCCACAAGATACTGATCGTTGGCTCGGGGCCCATCATCATCGGGCAGGCCTGCGAGTTCGACTATTCCGGCACGCAGGCGTGCAAGGTCCTCCGGCAAGAGGGTTTCCAGGTCGTCCTGGTCAACAGCAACCCGGCGACGATCATGACGGACCCCGAATTGGCCGACCGGACCTACATCGAGCCGATCACGCCAGAGATCGTCGAGAAGGTGATCCGTCGCGAGAAGCCGGACAGTCTGCTGCCCACGCTGGGCGGACAGACCGGTTTGAATACCGCCGTGGCCTTGGCCGAGAGCGGCGTGCTCAAGAACTACAACGTCAGGATGCTCGGCGCCAATCTGCGATCGATCAAGAAGGCCGAGGAACGCGACCTCTTCAAGAAGACCATCCAGGACATCGGCCTCGAAGTGCCGCGCAGCGGATACGCCCACTCCTGGCAGGAAGCGAAACGCATCGTGCAGGAGATCGGTTTTCCCGCGATCATCCGGCCCTCCTACACGCTCGGCGGCACCGGCGGCAACGTCGCCTATAACGCCGAGGAGTACGAGGAGTACATCCACCGGGGGCTCGACCTCAGCCCGAAGAACCAGGTGCTCGTCGAGGAGTCCGTCATCGGGTGGAAGGAATACGAGCTCGAGGTGATGCGGGACCGCAAGGACAACGTCGTCATCGTCTGCTCCATCGAGAACCTCGACCCGATGGGCATCCACACGGGCGACAGTATCACCGTCGCGCCGGCCCAGACCCTGACGGACAAGGAATATCAGATCATGCGCGATGCGGCCCTGAAGATCATCCGGGCCATCGGCGTCGAGACGGGCGGCTCGAACATCCAGTTCGCCGTCCATCCGGAGAACGGCAAGCTCTACGTGATTGAGATGAACCCCCGCGTCTCGCGCAGCTCGGCCCTGGCCTCGAAGGCCACCGGCTTCCCCATCGCCAAGATCGCCTCGCTGTTGGCCGTCGGGTACACGCTCGACGAGATCCCGAACGACATCACGAAGAAGACGCCGGCATGTTTCGAGCCGACCATCGATTACTGCGTGGTCAAGTGGCCGCGGTTTACGTTCGAGAAGTTTCCGCAGACGCCGCCCGAACTGACGGTCCAGATGAAATCGGTCGGCGAGGCGATGGCGATGGGCCGGACCTTCAAGGAAGCGATGCAGAAGGCCATCCGCTCCCTCGAGATCGATCGATACTCGCTCAGTGATCGGCACATCAACAAAGCCGTTTCCGCCGAGCAGCTCAAGGACCGGCTGCGGAAGAATTACTGGGACAAACTCTGGTACGTCGCCGAGGCGATGCGACGCGGGATGCCCATCGACGAGATCCACGGCCTCACGAAGATCGATCCGTGGTTCCTGCACAACATCAAGGACGTCGTCGATCTCGACGCGCAGCTCGTAGCGCAGAAGGGCAAACTGCCCGAGGTCGAGCTGCTCGCCCGGGCGAAGCAGTATGGGTTCAGCGATAAGTACATGGCCCTGATTGCCGGCGTGCCGGAGACGGAACTGCGCAAGCACCGCCAATCGCTCGGCGTCGAGGCCGTCTACAAGATGGTGGATACGTGCGGGGCCGAGTTCGAGGCCGCCACGCCGTACCTCTACTCCACCTTCGAGAGCGAATGCGAGGCGAACCCGACGAAACGCCGCAAGATCATGATTCTCGGCGGCGGGCCCAACCGCATCGGCCAGGGCATCGAGTTCGATTACTGCTGCTGTCACGCCGCCTTCGCCCTCAAGGAGATCGGCGTCGAGTCGATCATGGTCAACTGCAACCCGGAGACGGTCAGCACGGACTACGACACGTCCGACCGGCTGTATTTCGAGCCGCTCACCTTCGAGGACGTGATGACCATCGTCGAGAAGGAACAGCCCGACGGCGTCATCGTCCAGTTCGGCGGCCAGACCCCGCTCAAGCTCGCGGTGCCTCTGGAGAAGGCCGGCGTGCCCATCATCGGCACCTCGCCCGACAGCATCGACATGGCCGAGGACCGCGACCGGTTCAACCGACTGATCAAGAAGCTCAAGCTGCTCCAGCCGGATAGTGAGATTGCCACGAGCTATGAACAGACGCTGAAAGTGGCTGGGCGACTCGGCTATCCTCTTCTGATCCGGCCCTCGTTCGTGCTCGGCGGGCGCGCCATGGACATCGTCTACGATGAGGACAGTCTCAAGGCCTGCGTCGATGAGGCGATCGAGGCCTCCGGCGAGCATCCCATTCTGATCGACAAGTTCCTCGGCGATGCGACCGAGCTCGACGTCGACGCCATCAGCGATGGGCACACCGTGATCGTCGGCGGCATCATGGAGCACATCGAGGAGGCCGGCGTCCATTCCGGCGACAGCGCCTGCTCCATCCCGCCCATCGACCTCAAAAAGGAAACCATCGACGAGGTCATGCGGCAGACGAAGCTCCTGGCGCTGGAACTGCGCGTCAAGGGCCTGATGAACGTTCAGTACGCGATCAAGGACGGCCGCATCTACATCCTCGAAGTGAACCCCCGGGCGTCCCGGACCATTCCCTTTGTGAGCAAGGCCATTGGCGTGCCGCTGGCCAAGTTAGCCGCCAAGGTCATGGCCGGCATGACGCTCGAGGAGTTGGGCTTCACGAAGGAGATTGTCCCCAAGCATTACGCGGTCAAGGAAGCGGTCTTCCCGTTCCTCAAATTCCCGGGCACGGACGTGCTGCTCGGCCCCGAGATGCTCTCGACGGGCGAAGTCATGGGGCTCTCGGACGATTTCGGCACAGCCTACGCCAAGAGCCAGATCGCCTCGGGCAACACGTTGCCGACCGAAGGCAGTGTCCTGCTCAGCGTCAACGACAACGACAAGCCGCGGGCCATGGCTCTCGCGAAGCGCCTCCACGCCCTCGGCTTCAAGATCATCGCGACCAAGGGCACCTGCATCGAGCTCATCAAGCACAACATCCCGTCCGAATTCGCACTCAAGATGACTGAGGGCCGGCCGAACATCGTGGACATGACCATCAACGGCCAGATCGACCTCATCATCAACACCACGGTGGGCAAGCAGTCGATCCTCGACTCCTTCTCCATCCGACGCAGCGCTGTCGATCACCGCGTCTCCTACGTCACCACGATCCGCGGCGCCGAGGCCGTCGTCAAGGCGATCGAGGCATTGAAAGCAAAGAAGATTACGGTCAAACCGATTCAGTTGTATTATCGCTGATGTAGGGCGAGCGTCCCCGCTCGCCGGGAGTTGTCGTGCGAGGACGCACGACCTGCAGAAGGAAGGTATTGTGAAGGCAGTCTTACTCTTAGAGGACGGCACGATATTCGAGGGCAACGGCTTCGGCGCCCGCGGCTTCAAGTGCGGGGAGGTCGTGTTCAATACGGCCATGAGCGGCTACCAGGAGGTCCTCACCGACCCGTCATACCACGAGCAGATCGTCACGATGACGTACCCGCTCATCGGCAACTACGGCACGAACGGCGAGGACTGGGAGTCACGAAAGGTCTTCGTCGCCGGCTTCGTCGTCAAAGAGAACTGCCCGTACCCGAGCAACTGGCGCGACGGCGCCACGTTGGATGACTACCTCAAGAAGAACGACATCGTCGGCATCGAAGGCATCGACACGCGGAAGCTCGTCCGGCATATCCGCACCGAGGGCGCCATGCGAGGCATCCTCTCCTCGGCGGAGACGAACCCGAAGAAACTGGCCGCGATGCTCGAGGAGTACCCGGGCCTCGTCGGCCGCGACATCGTCAAGGATGTAACCGCCGGCAAGTCGTACGAATGGAAAGAGGGCGTCGTCAACGTTCTGTACCCCGAATCGGCGCCCGAGCCGAAGTACAAGGTCGTCGCGTTCGACTATGGGATCAAGCAGAACATCCTGCGCCTGCTGGTCTCGCACGGCTGCGAGGTCACGGTCCTACCGGCCCGGGCGACGGCCGAAGAGGTCCTCGCCCGCAAGCCCGACGGCGTGTTCCTCAGCAACGGCCCGGGCGACCCCGCCCCCGTGACCTACGCTGTCAAAACGGTGAAATCCCTGCTCGGCAAGGTCCCGATCTTCGGCATCTGCCTCGGCCACCAGATCCTCGGCCTGGCCCTCGGCGGCACGACGTACAAGCTCAAGTTCGGCCATCGCGGCGCCAATCACCCGGTCAAGAACCTTGAGACCGGAAAGATCGAAATCACGAGCCAGAACCACGGCTTCTGCGTCGATCTCGACTCGCTCAAGGACAAGGACGTCGAGCTGACGCACATGAACCTCAACGACAACACGCTCGAAGGCCTCCGCTGCGAGAAGCTCGCCGCCTTCTCCGTCCAGTACCACCCCGAAGCCTCCCCCGGCCCCCACGACTCCCG
>CBFDDG010000113.1:0-11326 GCA_965603505.1 uncultured Phycisphaerae bacterium
TCCTCGCAATGACATCCTTCTTATCCTGACCCGCCACTTTCTTGTCGTGCACCCGCAACGGCCGGAATCGGCTTGTGTCGGACCGGCCGAAGGTTGTATAATGACTGTCGAGCCCATAGCAACGCAGGGCTTGGTGGGTATTGGGGCCGTGCGCTGTTCCGGGTGTCCCTGTGTGATTCTGAGGAGCCTTGCCGATGGATGCTCGGAGAATACGATGCAATCTGAAGCAGGGCTTCACCTTGATTGAGCTGCTCGTGGTCATTGCGATCATCGCGCTGCTGATGGCGATCTTGATGCCGGCGCTGCAGCGGATCAAGGAACAGGCGAAGGCGGTCGCCTGCCAGTCCAACCTGCGTCAGTGGGCGCTGTATTTCTCCATGTATACCGATGACAACAACGGCTTCTTCCACCGCGGATGGAACATCGGCAGTGAGACCGAAACAAGCTGGATGGCAGTGCTGCGCCCGTACTATCTCCAGCAGAGGGAGGTCTGTTTCTGTCCGGCGGCCACCAAGGCGAGCCCGCGCAGTGGACGTTTTTCGTACGTTGCCTGGGGACCTAATTCCTACGAGGAGTACGGCAGCTACGGTATCAATCTGTGGGTCAGCAATCCGGAGTCTGGGAAAGAAGGCGGCAAGCCCGCCACGTACTATTGGAGGCGTCGCGACGTCACCGGGGCGGCGGAGATACCGCTCTTTCTCGACGATCGCTGGTGGGACACGCGCCCGCATCACATGGATCGGCCACCGGATTTTGAGGGACAGGTCGAAGACTGGACCACGAACGCGATGAAGATGCTGTGCGTGCTGAGGCACAGCGGGTTCGTGAACGGCGCCTTTGTCGACTTCTCCACGCGCAAGATCGGTCTGAAGGAGCTGTGGACGCTCAAGTGGCACCAGGAATTCGACACGCGCGGCATGTGGACGAGGGCCGGCGGCGTCCAGCCGGAAGAGTGGCCCGAGTGGATGCAGAGCTTCAAGGACTATTGACCGCTGCTCGCCGTCCGCGAGAACACGCGTGACGGCTACCGAAGCAGGTTGGCAAGACCTTCCCGGACAGCGTACGTACAATCAATAAGGCGACGCACAACACCAGAGGCGGGGCTCTGCCAGAGCCATGTCAGCAACGGCGTGAGACCGTCTGGGTCCAGAACTCGCCAGTCCAGCACATGCAATTCCCCGGGCAGACGGTATGCATCTGCTTCGGACAGCAGTAGGGCGATACCTGCCATCGCGCCCATCGCCATGTTCACAGGCTCGATTCCATGCTCAAGGGCCAGCGTCATCGTGCCAAAGATGCGGTCGTTGACTCCCAACTTGCGCACGACGTCACGGCTGGCCCGGGCGACCGTATCCGCGAGGTATGGGTTGGTCATGCGTTCCAGCAAGTCCTCGGCATAGCGACGGTAACCCGCCTCCGTGAACAACTCATCGCCCAGCGAGCCGTGCTTGCGAATCAAGGCGGCCCCGGATTCCTCGATGAAGGCACTGTGCGCGACGTGCATCAAAGGCTCGTCGTCGCTCAGCTCGGTCATCTTTACATATCCCTTGAGTGTGCCGATGAAGCCCAGCAGGGCGTGGATGGCATTGTGGCCGTAGAGCTTGGCCTCCTCGAACGGCAGCAGATCATCCTTCTCGATAAAGACCTCGATGCCCGGGGCAAATTCGGAGATGGCCGTTCTGCTGACGAGGATGCGGTTGAACTCCTCCACGAGAAATGCGCGATCGATGCCTGGGGCGATTGGGGCAAGGCCTCGTCTGGCGATCTCCGCCGGTTCAGTCACCATCTGGCTCATCTTGCCGATGACGGTGTTGAGGAACTGGACTCGCAGCGGCAGTGGGGCGTTTCCACTGCTCGTCACGGCCTGTTCGAGAATCTCTGCGGCACGATTGTTGTTCTCGGCCGCGTAGAAGATCGTCGCGTCCGCCTTGTGGTGAGCCAGACCATCAGCGATCAGCGACGCCACGCTGTCGGCTCCGCCCGAGTCATAGAAGGCGACGGAAGGCAGGCAGGTAGTGACTTCCGTGGCCTCGGCCAGTGCATCCCGAAGGGCTACCGCTTGCTGCGGATGCGTTAGATTGAGCAACTCGACGTTGCTCACCTGCGCTGCCTCGATCCCCTGGCTGCCGGCAACGTTGACGCAATACGTGCCGCCGTTGGCCTGGACCGCCTTGACGAGCCGCTGGTCAATCTCGGCGATGACGATCCGTTGGAAGTTGCCGCTCTGGAACGCCTCTTTGGCGAAGAGCCCGGCCTGAATCGGGCCGAATCCAAAACCGACGAGAATATGCTCCGGCATGTTACTGACCCGCCGCCTTCAGGAATTGCCTGATGTCCTTCTCCTGCGTGAGCACGGTGATCTCCAGATCGTACGTGCGGCTCTTGCCTGGGTCCAGATGGATGAGCTTTTTCTGCTTGCGGGCCGCGGCCTGGCCGATGGGAGGATTCGTGCCCGGCTCCAGACCTGTCACATACTCGCCGGGGCCCCAATGCTGCCAATTGGCCAGACAAGGAAACTGCTTCTTCTTGTATCGCAGGGCAACCGCGAGACTCAGCTTTGCGTTGTGCAGGCCGACGGTGCACATGCCATTACGGTCCGGCGTGACATCGATGAACCCGCAGGCTTCGCCCGTGCCGCGGTGGTGGTCCACCGGTCCCTGGCACGTGCGGAAATCGTGCCTGCTGTTGAAGATGACGTTGTCCATGTCCAGCCCGCGTGACGTGCACGTGCCTCTATACAGGATCTTCGTGCCCTGATCCACAAGGGGCCAGCCCAAATTGCAGTGATAGAGCAGCATATCCGGGGTTCTGGAATTGCCGACATTCGTCACTACGTCGTGAATCCGGATGCTCGGCTCACCAAGCGTGCTGGAGATGGTTCGCCGCAGTTCCAGATTCGGGCCGAAGACGCGGGATTGCTTCATCACGGCCGTGAGGCTCATATCCGGCTTGCCCACATTCAGGTTCGGCTGGACGACCGATTCGATCTGGGCGGGGAGGTTGCTGATCCGCCCGTGCAGACCCCGCTCGCCGAATTCGTCCGCTTCCGGCCCTCCGACGTGCGTCAGCCCACACGTCGTCAGCAGGCCCCCCGCAAAGGTCCACAGCCATTCGAGCCCCTTGTTGGCATCGGGCCGCGACGCCGTGACGCCGGCGTGACTGAGCCAAGCGAGGCTGTGCTGATTGTGGAAGGCCTCGACGATGTCGAGCCCACGGTCGATCACCACCTTGTAGCGGAGGCCCGAGCCCGTATTGACCCAGGCGATCCGGGTCCCTCTACCGAGGCCGTCGTCGAGCACCGAGGTCTCGATGCCACCGACCTGCATGTGATTGACGACCTTGTCCTGCCAGTCAAACTGCGTCTTGCCGTTTGCCATATCGATCACGCTCCCATTCAGTTCAGAGCCTGCCGCAGGGTCTCAAAACTCTTGAAGCCGCCCTTGGTTCGGAGGATCTGCAGCATCTTCGCATAAGCTCTGATGTTTCCATATCGGTCATCGAGCGGGGCCTTGATGTAGAGCGAGGCGAAAAGATTGCCCGCCTGGACGGCCTGCTCGAAGTTGATCGTGCCCTTCCTGAAACTATCGAGATTGAGTGCGATATACGTGATCAGTCCGGCCCGGAAGGAATCGCCCGCCCCGACCAAATCGACCACCTCACCGGCCATGAAACGCGAGGTCACCTTGGTCGGATCGCCGGTCTGGCCTTCGGGACCGATGTGTTTCTCGTATGCACCGTCGCTGACCGTGACGCCGAAGAGCTTGGTACGAGCCTCGTTTTGCCAGAACTTCCCGATCAGGAATTCGAGGAAGTGCACGTTGTACGCGTGCTCGTTGAGGTCGGTTCTCGCGGGCCGCTGGCCAAGTGTGTTCTCGATCAGTTTCGCCTCATCCGACGAAGTGAAGAACAGGTCCAGCTCCGGCAGCAGGGGCTCGAGGAGCCGGTACTCCTCAACCGACTTGCCTTCGGCAATGAGCTTCTGCGGATTGCCCGTCAGGGTGTGGCTGTCGGCGATGGTCACCGCCCCATTCCGGCGGCACCATCGGATGAACTCGGCCAGATCCTCCCCGCCGTTGGCGTCGCCGCGAGCGGACAGGCCCGAGTACATGTAGTACACGATCTTGGGCTTGAGCCGCTGCACCGCCTTTTGGAATACGGCAAAATCGAAGTCATCGTTGGCGTTCGGGAAGTAAGCGATTCCGCCCCGGTCGTCGCCGGAGGTGCTGTGGATGAATGTGGTTCCGGTCGCCAGGGTCGGGTGGACGTGGGTGGCCGACATGTCGATGCCGTTGGCGGTCATAACGTCATGGAAGTACCGGCCCTGAGCATCCAGGCGGTCGTAGTCGCCCTTGCCGAGATTGACGCCGACGGCAACCTTCAGGCCGGTCCGCGCGATCAGCGGGGCCGTATTGCCGGGACCGCCGGCCGTGGCGAAACCCTCGTCGATCCACCGTTTGAGCTGCTCCTGAGAATACGTTGGCATGTCCTTGGACTTGCATTTCGCCAGTCCGCCTTTGCCGACGAGCCTGTCGGCGAAGTCGAAATCCGGCCGGCGCAAGTCCACGACGGCCGTATTCAGGATCAGGACGTCCACGCCCATCGATTGTGCCTCCATAGACTATGGTTTCCTAATGCATTTCCGTCTCACACGTTCCGATGGCGGGGCGGTAGAAGTTGAACTGTACGTTCGCATGGTCCGCGAGCAGAGACATCGGCACGGCACTGTCGGCGATTCGCTTGGCGATCATCAGCGTCGTCAGCCGCATCCCAAACGGATTGTCGTGTGTGCCCGCCTGCCAGATCGAGACTTTCTCCGCCTTCCACGTCTCCGCCGGCCCGACCGAGACGGCCTGGGTCGGCACATCGGTGACTACGCCGCCGCCGCTGGTCCGGGCGTTCTGCATGACCGTCACCGGGTGCAAATCCACCACGCGCGTCGTGAGTTTTCGATATTCCTGGGGCGTGGGGGGCCGGTCCTTGTACGAGCCTTCGCGGCGGACGGGGTCGTTGAATGCCCAGTGCTTGATATCACCCTGGCCACCCTGCATCACGATGCAGCGAACGCCGTCCCAGCTCCGGATGTATTCGGACGTGTCGGCCCTGGGAAAATGGAGGTTGGTCTCGGGCATTCGCAGGTCCGGCCGGATTCGGTCGAAGCATAGCTCCCGATCCGCCCGGGCGAACGAAAGCGGATGGGTCTGTGGGACCTCTCGACCGTTCATATACCACTCGTCCATGCCCCAGAAGTGTGCATCGCTCAGGTCCAGCTCGAGCTCATTCACGAGCCGGGCGACGAGGGGAAGCTGCTCCGTCGGCCCAATCGGCCCGCAGATGCCTGCGGGCCTGTCCGGCGTCGCCTGACGCCATGCATGAATGTACTCCAGGGCTTCCGCCAGGTAGAAATCCTCTAACGTATCGCAGAACACAACCTGGAACCCATCCCGGCTCAGGCCGGCCATATCGTCCGCGGTCAGCCGGGCCGCATCGTTCAGAAGCTCATCGTCGAGCGTCGTGTAATCCCACCACTCGGGCGCCAGGATGCTCACCTTTCTGGCCATGTGCCTCTCCTTACGTCAGATGAACCAACTCGCCGAGTTCCTTCTTCAGGATGTTGTCCTGTGGATACGCATGGCCAAGATGCTGTCGAAATCCTTCGCCAAAATCACAGCCGATGTCGGCGCCGCGTTTCCGGCCGAGCCCTTTCATGGCGGCGACGTATTCGTCGATGCCATGGTGTTTCAGGAGCCAGTCTCGCTGGCTCTTGTGGCAGCAGAGCATCTTTTCTTTCGTATCCATCACGCCGCTGATGTCGACGATCATCCCCGGTGAAATGTCCGCGCCGAGCTTGTCCTTGCCGTCGACCGGATCGGCGTAATACAAATACGGGATGGGCTCAAAGGGTTCGACACCGGGCGTTTCGACGTTGACGACGCCGCAACAGAAGCACGCCGTCTGAGCGAGCTTGCTGGCCATCTCATGATCGACCATGTAATCCGAAGGGCTCAGCGTCAGAACGATCTTCGGCCGGACCTTGCGGACCAGCTCAATGGTCTTAAGCAGGGTGGGCCGGTCGTACATGATGAAGATGTCGCCGCATTCGAGACAGTGATACTGTCCATCGAGAAGGGCCGCACCGGCGGCGGCCTCGCCTTTGCGAATCCGGCTGATCTCTTCACGACTGTACTGCACGGTCCCGCAATCGCCGGGGGCCATCGTGGCGATGTGTGCCTGCCAGCCCCGCTCATGGAGCAGGGCAAGCGTGCCGGCATACATGAACTCCGCGTCGTCCGGATGGGCGCCGATGCTCAGAACAACCTTGTCACTTGTCAACATCCTTCGCAGCGGTCCTTTCTCTTCCTTACTTACCCATCAAGTGACTCATGATGAGCATGTCGAGCTCCTCATAGTCGCGGTCGGCGATGAGCTTCATGACCTTGGCCTCGTCGAGGCTGCGAGCCAACTCCAGGAGCTTGAAAAAGACGGTCCGGCTGTTGCTCAGGTGCTTGGTGGCCACCTCCGCCTTCTGGGTCCGCATGGCCTTGACGTCGAGACCGACGAACTCGCCCTTCTTGCCGTAATCGTAGGCATCGAGAATGCGAACCTGGTTGAAGGCGCGGCGCAGATTCACCGACCCGAAACTCTTGTCCTCGTCGAATTTCAGGCCGTTCTGATCGTTCAGGTGCACGGTGTAGAGCTTCTCGTAGGCGAGGGCAAAGCCCATTTCGTCCGAGGGGTCGAGCCCGGCCAGGATCACGTGGGCCGTCTCGATATTGACGCCGACCCGCTTTGCATCCTTCGTCAGGTAGCCGAGAGCCAGCGCGTGCCCCGTCGTGGGGATATAGGCCTGGTCCATTGGCTCATTCGGCTTCGGCTCGATGGCAATCTTGATGTCGGAGTTGTAGTCCAGCATATCGTTGATGGCTTCCACGAGCCGGTCTGTCGCCAGTTTGCTATCCTTTGCCTCGCGGATGTACGTTCCCTCCCGAGCGAGCCATAGGACGATCAACTTCGTGTCGAGCGCGACGGCGATGTCGATGCAGCGCCGGCTGCGGTCCTTGGCATACTGCCGGGCCTTCGGATCGTTCGACGTATAAGCGCCGTCGATCGTCTGCGGGTCCTCCCACAACCTCGGGGCGACAAACTCGGCCGTCAGCCCTTCATCGGCAAGCATCTTGCGGACCTGCTCGGCCTGCTTAGTGATCTCGCTGGGACCGAGCTTGTTCATGTCCGGCACGGCATCATCGTCGTGGAATTGCACGCCGTCGAAGCCGAGTTTCTTGTACAGCTTGAGCTTCTCGGCAAAGGCAATGGTGTCCCGGACCATCGGCCCGAACGGATCGGCTCCCTCATGAATGTTCCACGGCCCAAACGAAAACCGATATTCTCCTGCCATTCTCATGCCTCCTTACAATAGCACGTCACACTGATTTTCAGGTCCGCTTTGCGGCGCCGCCAACACACACGTTGCTGCCATGCGAACACGATGAGCCGCCCGTTCAGGCACGCGGCTCCGGCCGGACATCATAGCACAGTCTGCCCAAGCCGACAATCTCGCTATGATCTCGCAGCCGGTTATATGAGGATATGCAGGTCCCTTCATAAGTCGCTCACCGGTCCACTGCATTTGCCTGCTCGAGAATCGCGCGGGCATGTCGGGCGTAGTGCCCTCGCAGGTCCCGGGCATACTCCCCGAGGATCTTTGCCCCGAGGCCCTCGTAGTCGCCGCAGCGATATAGGGCGCGAGCCAGAATCAACTCGCGAAGCGAACACTCGCGTGTGGACGTATCCGTCGAACTGCGCGGAATACTCCGCGTGGCGACATTGATGTCCGTATAGGCATGACTGGTCATCCCCGATTTGTCGAGTAGCTCGGCAAGCGGCTTGGCCGCCACCGAGTCCGCGAGGGTCTCCAGCGCGATAGCCACGGCCCGGTGGTGGGACATCGCATGCTCCGGGCCCAACTGTCTGACCTTGGCCAGGATCGGCTCGATCGCGTCTTTCCGGCGCGTCCGGCCCAAAGCGATGATCAGACTGTCCAAGACGCTCATGCTCGGACCATATTGGCCCATGCCGGTGTATTTCCAGCCCTCGTCCCATTGGCGTGCCTTCACGGCCTTCGCCAGTGCGTCGGCGCCGGTGGGGTCACCCATGATGCCGAGGATGTGGGCACACGTGAGCTTTGCCTGCTCCGAATCGGCACTTGCATACCCCTCGCGGAGCAGCGGCAGGGCCTCTTGCGGCTGAGCGAAGATGACCTCAATCCCCTGGAACTCGTTCAGGACGGTCTTGACTGCCTGCTCGATTCTCTCTTGTGGCAGAGGGAATGAGTCCTGCTGGCCGAGCACTTCGGCGAGCATATTGCCTTTCTCCACGAGATGGCGCTGCAACTCGCGGATGTCGATGTTACGCAGGTTCGTTCCGGAGCTGACGGCCATGGCGGCGGCGACGCCGACGGCGTAGCCCTGGTTCTGTACGTCAGGCTGCATCCGGATGACCGGCATCACGTCACGATGCGCGCTGACCGCCAGGCCTGTGACGAGGATACCTTCCAAACCCTTCGGCAGCAGGCAGCGATAGGGGACGTGGCAAGGCAGGGACTCGCGGTCCGGGGGGCGGAGCATGAACATCGGATGGATTGTGAAGCCGTGCGAGTCGAAGTTGCTGTTGGCCTGCACGACCGTGTCGGGGAACGTGCGGCGGAGGTAGACGTCCATGGGCGAGAGGAAGAAGTCGCCGACGACCTGCCGGCGCTCACGACTGTCGATGAGCTGGCCGAGGTCATAGGCATCGCCGAATTTCTTGCGACTTGCAAGGAACGAATGCCACGCATCCACTACGTCGAGATCATCAATGAACGCATAGTCTGTGTTGGTGTATCGTGCTCCCAAATCCCATGGAGGCAGCCCCGTCCCCTGGACGGCGATATGCTCGCCGGTGATGTAGATAGGCTGGGCCCCGGCGGCTGCGGCAATCGCGGCACTGCCGGTCGCATCAATGACGGCTTTCGCCAGGACAACGCCGCGGCCCTGCGGCGTGGCGACCACCACACCCTTCACCTGATTGCCATCGACAAAAGCGCCGCAGCCAAGCGTGCCGTACCAGATGTCGGCCCCGGCCTTTCGGAGTTCCCGCCGGTACCATTCGATCTTGATCTGGCTGTTCCACGCCTGGCCCCGTCCGCTGCCGCCCTCGGCCTCGCCGCCGAGCTCGGCCAGCCCCCGATCGATCTCCTTCGTGAAGCCTTCGCGGTGGCCGTGGTAGTACTTCCCGATCAGACCCATCGTGCCGACGCCGCCCAGGCCGTGAAGGTATTCCACGACAAGCGTGCTGGCCCCCTGGCGCGCCGCCGCGATTCCCGCCGGGGCGCCGCCGGTGCCGCCACCGACAACGACGACGTCATAGGCGCCCAGGACGGGTATCGCCCGCTCCGCTGCCGTCACGTACTTCGTCTCCGGGCCCGTACGCATCCATGCCTGGTCTTCGCGAATGTCGCCGGCCGTCACAGGCTCACCCTCTCGCGCGGCAAGCCGGACGCGGCGAGGTGAAGCGGCTCTTCGAGCTTCGGCCGCCGCGGCCTCACCAACGCGGCTGGCGGCCTCCATCAATTCGAGCGGTCGCAACAACTGTTCCGCCGCCCGACGTGAGACATCGACGCAGCCGCCAAGAACGTACAGACGCTTCACCCGGGCGGGACGGAAGACATCCAGATCGACCTTCTCAGCGCCGGGCCACACACAGCACACCCGTCTTTTGCCCTTCATATGGCCCGCCGGCACATGGAACAGCACCTCGGATGCATCCACCTGCCCGGGGTGCCACGTCTTATCGCGGGCGATCTGCTCGACGCCGGCGAGCGAAGCGAAGGAGCCGTCCTTCACTGGAATCTCAAGGGTGTACTCGATCGCCGGGTAGATCTTTCCGTCCCTGGCCGACACGGGCGTGGGCAGCCCCCGGGCTTGCATGTGCTCTGCGTCGCGGGGCTGCCCGCCCACGACGATTCGTTTGAAGGTCTGCATGCCCGTCGGATAGAGCGTGAACGGCACGCCGGACATCCTTGCGATGGTTGCCTGTGGCGAGGCATCGATGATGACCTTCGCAATGACGGCCTGCCGACCCGAGCGATTGGTCATAACGATGCCGGCAGGCTTGCCGCTGCCATCACACAGAAGCTCCGTGCCATAGCAGCCATACAGGAACGACACGCCGGCGTTGAGCAGCGCATCGTCGAGAACCCGCTTGACCTGCATCGGCGTGGGCGGCGTCCGACGTGTAGCTCTGTGAGTCGTTCCATCGTCCGGCTTGGTTAGAGCAATCTCGCCCAGAAGCACCCGCGCGGCCTCAGGAGTCTTCCGTACGGCGAATCTCAGATAGCGACTGGCTCGGCCGACAGGGACTGTCAGCCGGATCGCGGCCTCCTCGAATGACCCTTGTCCGAGCCGTTTGTTTTCAACGCCCCCGATCCGTTCCCATTGCTCTTTGTCATCACTGGCATAGACAGTGACATCCGCCACCTCGAAATCGTCGTTTCGCTGATACACCAGGACATGGGCCTCACCAACTACCTGCTCGCCGTCGAGACGGACCAGGATATTCACATCCCCGTTGTACTGAACGCTCTGGGCCGGGGCGCTGTGCCACTTGCCATCCCTGAGAGCCGGCGCCGAGGCCGAATCCTTGTGCGGCGAGGAGGACTCCACGTCCGTCTCATAGGTGAACGGCATGGGGTCGCCCAATGGCCGCGCGGTCTCCAGCTCGGCAAAGATGGCTCCGGCCAATGGGGATATCGGCTCTTCGTGGGGCTTGAGCCACAGACGGTACGTGCCGCAAATATCCTCTCCTAAGTACGAACGAGGAGCGGCCACGAAGACGCTGGCTCCGTTCTGGGCTGCCGAAACCGCCGCGGCCACGGCACCGGAGGTCCCCCCGACGACAACCACATCAACCTCATGAAGGACGGGAATCTGCCTCCCCGATTCCATGACGACATCGCCGGCAGGTGGCCCCCAAGCCCCGCCGTTTCGGCCGGTCGACATCTGGGAGCATCCCGTCAGGGCGGCTAAGAGAAAGACAAGCAGAAGGCACGGGAGCCTTCGGAGCCGTTTCTGCATGATCGCATCCTTTCCAAATCCGGCCGATACACAACCGTCTACGTATCTGGGGTCTCGGAGGCCATAGCGGCCCGAAATCCTGTTTGTTGTCTCATTATCGTGGTCATCGGCCGATTTTCAACCGCAAACCGGCCTGCGGCCATGCAGAAAAACTCCCGAAAACCTGTAACAAATCGTACGGAGGAACGTCGTAGATAGTAGAGATTCGGCGTTGTGGG
>CBFDDG010000114.1:0-11310 GCA_965603505.1 uncultured Phycisphaerae bacterium
TGGTCCGCATTCATCTCGCCGAGCCCCTTGAACCGCTTGATCTCGATACCCTTTCCCCCGATGTGCCGAATGGCGGGGCAGATGTCGCCGAGCGAAGCGACCTCGTGCGCGTCCTCGCCGTGGACGAGCTGGAACTTCGTGGGGAGTGATTCGCCGGAATCGGTCTTCTCGGCCTTGAGCAGAAAGTCCTTCAGGTCCAGCGAGAAATCGTCCTTGAGCTTCTGGTTGATCTGCCCGATTCGTACGACTTCGTGGAGTTCTTCGCCGACGGCGGCGGGCTCTTCATCCCCGTTGGTCTCTCCGCCGTTCTTCGATCCGCCAAGCTCTTCGAGGCGTTTCTCATAATCGCCCGCCTCGTAGAACACCTCCTCCGCCCCCTCGTGCCGGATCATGTAGCGGGGCAGTTTCTGCCCGTCGTAATGTGCGGCAATGAAGTCGGTGAACCGGATGCCTCGCCGGTTCAGCACGCTGATGGTGCGCTCCACGTCCGCGAGCGCCTTGACCAATTCCTCGAGTTTGGCCGCCGAGACCTTCCGCTCGTCTGCCTTGTCCGGCTTCTCGCCTTTTCCCTTTCCGTTACGGATCACCAGTTCCGTGCCTTCCAGGCCGCGGGAGGTCATCCGCCGACGCATCTCACTCTCGGTCAGGACGTACTCGGACTTCTTCCGTCCCTTCGTTTTGACCTCATAGAGCGGCGGCTGAGCGATATAGATCATCCTCCTGTTGAACAGCTCGGGCATCTGCCGGAACAGAAACGTCAGCAGAAGCGTTCGAATGTGCGCACCGTCAACATCCGCGTCCGTCATCAGAATGATCTTGCCGTAGCGGCACTTCTCCACGTCGAATTCGTCCATGCCGATGCCGGTGCCGAGGGCGCTAATCACCGTGCGAATCTCATCGTGGGCGAGCATCTTCTCCAGGCGTGCCTTCTCCACGTTGAGGATTTTACCCTTCAGCGGCAGGATCGCCTGGATGTTTCTGTCGCGTCCGGCCTTTGCCGAGCCGCCTGCGGAATCGCCCTCGACGATGAAGATCTCGGTCGTCGTCTTCTCTTTGCTGGCGCAATCCCAGAGCTTGCCGGGCAGATTGGCGCTGCCGAGCGCGCCCTTGCGCCGCGTCAGTTCGCGGGCCTTCCTCGCCGCCTCGCGGGCAGCCGCCGCCTGGATGGCCTTGTTCAGGATCCGCTTGGCTTCGGCCGGATGCTCCTCCAGGTAGTGGCCCAACTGCTCGTTGACGGTGGTCTCCACAAAGCTGCCCACCTCCGGGTTGGTCAGCCGGACCTTCGTTTGCGCCTCGAAGTGCGGGTTCGACAGCTTCACGGCAACCACCGCCGTCAGACCCTCGCGCAGGTCGTCGCCCGTCGTGCCCTGGCCTTCCTTGAGAAGGTTGTTGGCCCGGGCATAAAAGTTCATCGTTCGCGTCAGCGCGGTCCGGAAGCCGGATAGATGCGTGCCGCCGTCGATGTTGCGGATATCGTTCGCAAACACGAGCACGTTGTCGGTGTACCCGTCGTTGTACTGCATGGCGACTTCACAACTCATCTTGCTCTCGGAGTCGTCTTTGGCCATGTAAACGACATCATTGTGCAGAGTATTCTTGCCCTCATTGAGATGTTTGATGAAGGCCTTGAGGCCCTCGTCAAACTGGAAGACCTCCCTCTTGTCGGCCCGGTCATCCCGGAACGTGATTTTCAGACCGGCATTCAGATAGGCCAGCTCGCGGATTCTCTTCAGAAGGGTATCGTAGGAAAACTCGGCGTCCCCGAAAATCTCTTCGTCCGGCATGAAGGTAATCTTCGTGCCTCGCTTCGTCGTCGAGCCGACCATCCCAACGGGTCCGCCGCGCGTGCCGCGCTTGCACTCAAAGTGCCAATGATCACCATCCCTGTAGACATCCGCCTCGAGCCATTCGCTCAGCGCATTGACCACGCTGACACCGACGCCGTGCAGGCCCCCGGCGACCTTGTAGCTGTCCGAATCGAACTTCCCGCCGGCATGCAGCGTCGTCAGCACAACTTCCAGCGCACTGATCTTCGCGTCTCTATGTTTCTCCACGGGGATACCGCGCCCGTTGTCCTCCACGCTGCAGCTCCCATCCGCCTGGACGCGCACGGTAATATCGCTGCAGTAGCCCGCCAGCGCCTCGTCGATCGAATTGTCCAGGACCTCGTACACCAAATGGTGCAACCCCGCCGCGCTGCGGTCGCCAATATACATGTCCGGCCGCTTGCGCACCGCCTCCAGTCCCCCCAGAATTTTGATGTTACTCGCGTCGTATTTATGAACCTCCATACCAGCCCTCAAAGATGAACCCCATGCATACAAGAACGTCCAAGAATATCAGAATTGGAACCTTTTATCATATCGGAAAAGGCTTCCTCCCGCTATCGACTTATCTCTTCAAAAACGGTGGTGGCCCCCGAAACGCTCGTCTCACCGCAGCATGCCGACCTCGATCCGGGAAATCCTCGCCCCTGGGCACAATCGCTGTAACTCCCTCAGCAGCACCGGTTTACACAGTTGCAGCTCGTACATGTAGCTCGAGCCTTCGGCAGCCACCTTCAGGCAGCCGTTGGTGACCGCGGCGATTCGGCAATGGGCGCGAAGGCCGGCCGGAAGGAGGCTATCCCAGGCTTGGGCGACCGAATCGTACCGGCTCTGCAACGGCGTCAAGGTCTCCACGAAACCGGAGACGAGATCGCCAATCCTGTGCGCCTCGAACGTTTGTCGCCGGCCCATCGCTCGGCCCCATCCTTTCTCACTTTGGTGCTCCGAGGTTGGGCGGAGCGCTTTGGTCAGCCGAGGTTGATCGGCATCAAAACGTATAGGAAATCCGCCCCGCTCTTGATAACCCCGGGTCGGTCCGCCTGACCCAGTTCCAGTTGAAAGTCCGACGTGCGTATGACCCGCAGCACATCGATCAGGAACTGCGGATTGAACCCGATATCGATGGGCTCGCCACCGTATTCCACCGGCATGCTGACTTCCGCTGCCCCGGCCTCGGGGGAGCTGCCCGAGAACATAAGAGCATCGCTCTTGAGCGACAGTTTGATCCCCTTGGACTCCTCACTCGTCAGCAGCGCGGCCCTGCGTACACCGCTTAATGCCGTCTCTGTGGACAGCGTCAGTTTCTTATCGTGGTCGGCCGGGATGATATCTTCGTACTTGGGAAAGTTTCCTTCGACCAGGTTGGAACTGACAACAACGTTTGCACAACTCAGCAATACGTGGTTATCAACAAGCTTGACCGCCACGTTCTCCTCGTCGTGTGCCCCCACCTTCTGGAGCAGAGCCATGGTCCTGGCCGGGATGATGATCTTCTGCTGTGCCACATCGGCTGCCGGTGCCTGTTGAAGTTCGACGCGGCAACGCGCGAGGCGGCGCCCATCCGTAGCGACGAGGAGCAATTTCTTCCCTTTCACCTCCCACAATACGCCGTTGATCGCGTACCGGCTGCTCTCCTTGGCCGTGGCGAAAAGGCACTGCTCGATGCCCGCGTGCAATTGCTTGAGGCTAATGGTGATGTGCGGCTGTCCGGATCCGAACGACGGAAGCTTCGGGTACTGCTTGGGATCCTGACCGTAGATAGTGAAACGGCTGTCGGCACCTCGTATCTCGCAGGTGGTATCCTTGGATTCCAGGACAAGGACGTCCTCGGTACTTTCCCGCACAATCGCGGCCAGACGTTCTGCTTCCAGGACAGCTTCGCCCTCCTGTTCTACTTCCACCTCAGAAACCATATAGTCCAGACCGAGCTCCTGGTTCGTGGCATAGATCCGGATTTCGTTGCCTGAACACGCGATACGAACGCACCGCAAAATGGGCTTGGGTGTACGGCTCGGAACCACCGAAGTCATCAACCCAAGTGCTTCCGCCAGCGCAGAACGGTTAAACGTAACCTTCATGGTAGACCCCTTCGTAACAGCTACGGGCGATCCTTATTGGCCCTAACGCCTATCAATGGGCCATAGTGTACCCGCACAGGCCTCCCGGAACAACTTTTTTCCATGAAACCGCGTGCAAACCCGAACCAGCATTCTTATGTTCGGTAGATGTCGTTGCGATAGAGGCTGAATCACGCCTCTGGCTGTTACACATGGGCTGGGGATGGGCTTACTATTACTGTTTATAGGATAAAGGAATAGTAGTAGTAATCTTATGGCCTGTGGCTTTGTTAGAAGTTGCGACGGCCCCTATTGTAAGCTCTTGTCACATAAGGATATAGGGCAAAAGAACACCTTACTAGAGTGTGCAAAAAGCGTTGGTGGTTTTGTTAGGTGGCTTGACAAAGTCACATCCCGGCGGTAGCAAAGAGGTTTACCCGTTATCTTCTCACAGAACGGTGAGTCTCAATTAACAGGTACTGTTAACAAACGTGCTGGTTGAGTCGCGGCGTCGGACGGACGGATCCAAAAGCTACGCCGTATTGGTGTGGCTCCTCTCACTGTCGAGGCGCAGGTGCAGGAAGGGTCAGCGGATAGGCGGAAAATCATGAGTCTTAGCAGAGATCGGGCGGTACAAGCAGGTAACAAGGGGTTGTATGTAGGATTGGATATCGGCAGCAGTTTCGTTCATTATGTCGTTCTGGATGCGGCCGGGGCCATTCTCTATTCTCCCGAGCCGATCATGCATCTCGCGAACCCCCTCGCGGGCATCGAAGAGGCTTGGCGCGACGTCAGCAGTAGGTTCGACGCGTCCTCCATAGCGAGCACCGCCTTTACCGGCAGTGCCGCCGAATCGTTCCCGCGAGTGATGCAGGGCGCTCTGTACGTCTATGACAGTGTGGCCGTTCCGAAGGGTGCTGAGATTGCGGCGCCGGCGGCGAAGTGGATCTTCCACATTGGAGCCAAGGACGCCTATTTCTTCCACATCGGGGCGACGGGCAGGCGCAAGATCATCTCGGAATGGCGTACTGGGACAAAGTGCGGCGGCGGCTCCGGCATGCTCGTGGAGAAGCAGTGCCGACGGCTGTTCGAGGGAGAGGTGCTCGCCCCGGAGCTCGAAGATGCGGGAGCGTCTGCCGACGAATCTGAGAGATGGCAGATCACCGCCCGCAACCGTGCGCGACTCCAGGCGCGGCTGGAAGAAATGTTCCGCAGGGCCGAGGAGGAAGCGGCACGGTCCGAGGAGCCGAGCGAATTCCTTGCCCGTTGCGGCGTGGTCGTGCAGTCGGATCTTATCCACAAGCAGAATGAGGGAGCGACGCGAATCGATAATCTCGCCGGTCTCTTCCGAACCGTGGCGAGGAATTACGTGATTGACGTTCTGGGCACAAGCGAATTCGCCGCGGAATCGGAGCCCGGGCAAGCCGTCGCGACAGGCGGCGTGTTCTCGAATGACTTAGTCAGGCAGAATCTCTCCGAGCTCCTGGGTACAATGGTTGTGCGGTCGGAGCATCACCAGAACGTCGCCGCGATTGGAGCCGCCCTGAAGGCGATAGAAGAAAAGAACGCGTTTGTTCTCGATCCGGCTCGGCTCAGGAGCGTGGCCGAGTACAGCCGCGAGAAGAGGAACTTCGCCCCGGCATTGTCCGACAGCCTCGCCCGTGTCCACGAGAGAAGCGAGGACCTTACGCCCGAGATCCCGACCGGGACCGAAGTCGTGCTCGGGATCGACGGCGGCAGCACCACAACCAAAGGGGCGCTCGTTGAAATCAAAACGGGCAGACTCCTCGACAAGCTCTATATCAAGACGCATGGTAATCCCGAGGAATCGCTCAAGCGCGTCCTGCGATACCTTTCGAGGCACAGAGACAAGGTTGTGATCAAAGGGACCGGCGCGACCGGCTCGGCCCGAAAGCTGTACGAGAAAGTCCTGTTGAGCAAGAGCAAGGCGCAGAACCTGGTCGAGCAGGGGATCGTGCTCAGCGATCGGATCACGGACGAGATCACCTGCCACGCGCTGGGCGTAAAGCACAACAATCCGGATGTGGACACGATCTTCGAGGTCGGCGGGCAGGACATGAAGTTCACGAGCTTCGGCCGGGACGGCACGGTCAAGGAAGCGAAGATGAACTATAGCTGCCAGGCGGGCTCCGGCCAGACCCTGGAGAACATGGCTGACGTGATCAACCTGAACGTCGAGAGCACGTTGCAGGAGGCGGCGCTGCGTGCCGAGCGCGTTCCCATCATCGACTCGACCTGCGGCGTCTTCATGGAGATGGACGAGAACCGGCTCATTTCCGAGGGGTTCAGCCGCGATGAGATTGCCGCTGCCATTGTGAGGGGCACCGCGGCCAGCTACTATTACAAATTCGTCGGCGGCGCGCAGCACGCGGGCGACAAATGTTCCGCGCAGGGGGGACCGGCATTGGGAACGGCCTTTCTCGCTGCTCTCGCGCAGGTGACGGAAAAACAGATCGAGGCGTACCCGCATCGCGAAATGTTCGGCGCCTGGGGGCAGGCCCTGGATATCATCGAAGGCATCAAACGGCTCGAACGGGAGGGTAAGCCGTATGGAACCGCCTTCCGCGGCTGGCAGCTCATGGATATGAGCTTCCACAAGCGGAAAGTCCTCTGCCGCGACTTGTTTGGCGAGAAGTCCTGCGGTACCAGGGACTGCCAGCTTGAGGTCTTCAGCATTGAGGATGACGAGATCATCACGGGCGGCTTCTGCCCGCGCGGCAATTCCGAAGCCGTCCGCAGGCCTAAGACCAACTACGTGGACCGGTATCATCGGATTTACGAGAAGCATTTCAAGAAGCAGGGCTGCTTGTTCGACGAGCTCAGTTCCGCCAACGCAGACGGGCCCACGGTCGGCATCAAGCGAAGCACAGCCACGCTCGGCAGCAAGGGCATCTGGAGTGCGGCCTTGTTCCGCAAGCTCGGTTTCTATCCGGTGGTTTCGCCGCGCAGCGACAAAGAGATCGCGAAGATCGGCGTGGACAACTCGCGCACCGAGTTCTGCATCGCCCGCAAGCTCGCGACCGGCCACGCCGCGGTGCTGAACGATCACCCGGCGATCCGGTACCTGTTCAATCCGAGTTTCATCGAAGTCCGAAAGCCCGACCCGCCGGACCTGAAGTACTGCATCTACACCGAGTCCGAAGGCTACGTCCTCAATGACGTTCTGTCGCTCGATAAGGATCGTCAGATCAACCCGATTATCCACTTCGGCGACATGCCTCTGCTCGTGCGCGAGCTGCGGCGCGAGTTCGACAGGGTGGGCTTCCCCTACTCGGGGAGACAGATGCGCGAGGCGATCGCGTACGCGGATGAGGCGGAGGAGCGCTTTCAGACGGCACTCTACGCAGAAGGGGACAAGTTCCTCGAACGGATCGAACGCGAGAACATCCGGGCCTACGTCGGGATCGGCAGGGACTACGTCCTGCTGGACCCGGAGGCAAGCTCCAGCTCCGGCACCATGTTTTCCCAGGTGCGCGGGCTCGATTACATCCCGCAGCAGTTCCTCGAACACAAATCGCGGGATGTCCGCATCGACGCTTTCGTGGAAAACGAGTTCTGGGTGCAGAGTGTTAAGATTCTAAAGGCGAACGTCTTTGTAGCGGACCATCCGAACCTGTTTGCGATTCGGATGGTGAACTTCGCCTGCGGCCCGGACAGCCTGAAGATCTACCAGGAGGAGCAGATCCACCTGGCGGTGAACAAGCCGCTGCTCGTTCTGCTTACCGATGCCCAGACGAACAATGCGCCGTTTGTCACGCGGACGGAGGCGCACGAACGGGTGGTGAGCCAGAGCCGGCCGGTCCGGCTGGATGTGGAAAAGCTGAAGACCCGCTCGGCAGACACCTACGACAAGCGCACGTGGCTGATCCCCTACATGGGCGATGCCAGCCACATCGCCGCCGCGGGCCTGCAATCCTTCGGCATTGACAGCCGCGTCCTGCCGACCGATACGCCGCGCGGGTACGAAGTCGCACGCAAGCACGTCTACACCGAGGTCTGCCACCCGCTGAAAGGCGTGGTGGGCGACGCGATCGGCTTCCTGCAGGAGGAAATGGAGAAGGCAAGCCGGGAATTCGTGGAGAACAACTACCTCGTGATGCTCCCGACGACCAGCGGGCCGTGTCGGTTCGGCAAGTACACGGAGGTCGTGCGGCAGTTCATGAGGCTCGAGGGCCTGGAGAAAGTCCCGGTCGTCGGCCCGTCTTCGGAGACGGATTACGTCGATATTCCGCTGCCCAGCGGCCGCGGGACGACCGACAAGATTAAGATGCAGCAGATCCTCTTCAAGGGGATCAACGCGGCCGATCTGTTGGAGGACATCCTGCGGCGGTTCCGGCCGTACGCCGAGGACAAGGCCGGCATGGACGCGCTCAAGCAGAGCAGGCTCGAGGCCCTGGCGCAGCTCGTCGCGGCCGGTGCTGAAATCGACGGACTGGTCCAGTGGGGTCGCGAGACCGTCGCGGCGTTCCAGGCCGCCGAGGTGCGTCATCATGAACGGTTCCCGCTGGTGCTCTACATTGGCGAGATCTACATGCGGCAGCACGATCCGTACACGGACTACGTGGTCCGGCGGCTGGAGGACAATGGGCTGGAGGTCGTGCGCGATCCGATTACCGACTGGCTGCTGTATGTGAACAAAATGAATTTGCGCAACGCCAAGCGCGACACAGTCCTGGGCTTCAGGGACCTTGATTTGGGCCGGGCGTTCCGCTCAATGGGCAAAGCGACCCGGTCGATCCTGAAGGGCGGATATATGGCGCGCGTGGCGGCGAAGCTGGCTGAGCCGTTCCACGAGGTGCTCGCGGGCCGGCACGTCCTGCCGCACCCGATGGAGATTATCGAGACCCTCGAACGCGCGCACGAAACCCACGGCAATATCGAGGGCGAGTCACCCCTGAGCACGGGCATCGCCTATTACTTCATGCACGAGCTGATGCAGCCGCAGGGCGACGCGTGCATCTCCGGCATCTTCCATGTCGGCCCGTTCACGTGTATGCAGGAAGGCGTCGCCACCGCCAAGATCGAGGCCATGGTCAAGGAGCACCGCAAGAAGAAGCCCGACCTGGTCTTCCCGATCATCCACGCCTTCTTCGGCGACTCGCCCAACGCGAACCTCGCCGCCGAGATCGCCGTCTTCCAGGAGCAGTGCTACCAGAAGCGCGATCTCCTGCGCAGCAAACACGCGACTTCTGTGTCTCACAAACCGGACATCCGCCCGGCGCCGGCCAGCCCCAAACACGTGGACACCGAAACCCGCGCCGGTCGATAGGCGAAGGAATGTGAGCCTCTGCAGTCCCGCGAGCAATCCGCATGGCTCGCGCTGGCGAGGAAAGATCATGCTTATCGGCTGATCGAGATTTTCACCGGTGTGCTCTTTGGGGATTCGAGGTCGCACCAATTTACCGTGGTGACCTCGTACGTGTACGTCGTGCTGGTGGTCACGGTGGTGTCCGTGTAGATCATTTCACTCAGGGGCTTTTCCAGGGTATCGTGGTAGTTCGGCTTCTGGAAGAGATCTGGGGCTGATCCTGTGTACGCCGCGAGGCACTGCCCGTTTCGGTAGATGCGAAACGTCTTGATGCCGCTGTCGAGATCGGCCTCGGCCTGCCATCGCAGCGTCACGCGATTGGCGTCCACAACGGTTGCCTCAAGGTCTGTCGGCGCCGGCGGCGGGGTCTTATCGGCGACCCATCCGGTCTTCACGAATTCCTTCCACATCCAGGCGATGCGTTCGTTGGGCAGCCAGGCAATTGTGTTCGGCTCGTCGTCATATTGAGCGGCAGGGCCTGGCTCGAAGGTCTCGATGTTCCCGAACCATGCCCGGGTCATATCCATGGGCGTCATCAGGGCGCTACCCCGCGGGCCGAGGCGCTGGGCCAGACAGGCATCGATATAGGGAAGCACGAGGAGTCGGCCGAAGCGGCAATCGTGCGAGGCCTCCGGGTCCGGCGCCCAGGTGTCCAGGGCCCCGAGCGCCCGGCGTGCCTCAAAGAGTTGCGTGGCTTTCTGCCAGGTCCGGCCGAACCGCTTATCCTTTTTCTCTTTGACGCCGATGTTGTAAAGGACGGGCGTAGCGAGCGATTCCGTGTACATCGTCTCCATGACCGGCGGCCCGGAACGCAGGACGAGAACCAGCACGCGATCGGGATGGTGCGTGAACATCCGATAGACCCACTCCGCACCGCCCGAATGACCCCACAGGGCCCAGGGGACCCGTGTGAGTTCTTCATGGCCGCTCTGCTCGGCGAAGCGGGCCAGCGCCTGGAGGAACGCCGCCTCGGAGCCGTTCTCGGGGAAGCACCAATCGTTGCAGGCCGTATCCATCCGATAGTTCGAACCCATCAGCGCGCAGTCCCACTTCTTCGCCAGCGCCTGCCATTGCAGATCGAACGTCGCCGTAGCACCCGCCGTCTCAGCGGGTTCGCCGCAGCCGTGTTGATGCACGATCACGCCCCGCAGCGGGTCCACGCCTTCCGGAACCCAGAGCGCGAAATTCGCCTCCTTGTACTTCGCTTCGCCCGCCGGGGGAATCGAGACAAAGTAATGCCTTGCCGCAAGCGGTCCGCCGGCCGCAAGGACCAGGCACGACGCAAGAACAAATCGTCTCTTCATGGCCGTCTCCTCTGATCTCATTTGACGGGTTTTGCGTGGGTGATCTTCAGGACGATCGGGTTGGGCCACTTCGTGTCGTTGTAGATCCGCTGGGCGCGCATGACGGAGACGTGCAGGCTGTCGTCCTTCTGCTGCCAGCGTGTCTCGGGGATGACGTTCGTGTTGTATTCGAGGACGCGGCCGGACTGGCCGAGAACGCTGATTGCGGTCTGGCTCGTGGCCCGGACGCTCCGAAGGCTGAAGTCTTTGCGCTCGCCCTTTTTCCAGGCGGGCTGCTTCGTGAGGATGGCGTAGACGGTGTCACCGTCTTTGGCTTTGGTGAACCAGATGTCGCCCTCGCGGATGACGTGCCACGGGCGGATGTGATAGATCGCTTCACCGTTGATGAAGAGCCACAGGGCCATCTCGCGGATGCGTCGTTCCTGCTCGAACGGGATGACGCCGTCGGGCTGGGGTCCGACGTTGAGCAGGAAGTTGCCGCCCTTGGCGCGGATCTCGATGAGCATCTCGATCAGTTGTGTGCCGGACTTGTAGTCCTCGTTCGTCGGCTTGAACTGCCACTGTGTTCCGAGCGTGTAGCAGGCCTCCCACGGCCCGGGCATGGGCTCGTCCGGCGTCTTCTGCTCCGGCGTCTCCATCTCGCCCCGCGTGATGACGCAATTCGGCTGAAGCTCCCACGCCAGCTCTTTCAGCTCGTTCGGCTCGCCGTCGATGAACAGCACGTCGATCGGCCCATAGTTCGTGAACAGCTCGCGAAGCTGGGCCTTGTTGTGCGCCATCAGCTCGGGATTGTT
>CBFDDG010000115.1:0-11281 GCA_965603505.1 uncultured Phycisphaerae bacterium
CCTCGATATGCGCGGATACCAGACAATGCTCTTGTTGGAGATCGAGTGATGTTACGAACGATCTCACGTCGAAGGTTCCTGAAGTCCGTTGGTTTAGCTGCGGCGGCGACCGTCGTCCCCATCCGCGGCGAAGCGGCCGAGCGCAAACGGCCGAACGTTGTGCTCATCTATGCCGATGATCTGGGGTATGGCGACGTGGGCTGCTACGGAGCCACGAAGGTCGCCACGCCCAACATCGACCGCCTGGCCGACGAGGGGATACGGTTCACCAACGCGCATTCGCCTTCGGCGACGTGTACGCCCTCCCGCTATGCCATGCTGACGGGTGAATACGCCTGGCGGCGGAAAGGCACGGGCATTCTCTCGGGCACGGCGCCGCTGATCATCGAGCCCGGCCGGACGACGCTCGCTTCGCTGATGCAGCGGGCGGGATATCGCACCGGCGTCGTGGGCAAGTGGCACCTCGGCCTCGGGACAGGCGACCTCGACTGGAACAGCGAGATCAAACCCGGGCCGCGCGAGATCGGGTTCGATTCCTGCTTCCTGATCCCGGCCACGGGCGACCGCGTGCCTTGCGTATACGTCGAAGACCGGCGGGTCGTCGGGCTGGACCCGACCGATCCGATCCGCGTCCGCTTCGGCAAACCCGTCGGCGATGAGCCGACCGGCAAGGACCATCCCGAGCTGCTCAAGATGCACCCGAGTCACGGACACAACCAGACGATCGTCAACGGCATCAGTCGAATCGGCTACATGAGCGGCGGCCAGGCGGCCCGCTGGGTCGATGAGGACATGGCCGATACGATTACGGGCAAGGCGGTGGCCTTCATCGAGCGACACAAGAGCGAGCCCTTCTTTCTGTACTTCTCCAGCCACGACATCCACGTACCCCGTGTGCCGCACCCGCGCTTCGCCGGCACCAGCGGCCTCGGCCCGCGCGGCGACGCCATCGTGCAGCTCGACTGGTGCGTCGGGGAAATCCTCCGCACGCTGGACAGGCTGTCACTGACAGAGGATACGATGGTCATCTTCACGAGCGACAACGGGCCCGTCGTGGATGACGGGTACAGGGACCAGGCGGTGGAACTGCTCGACGGGCACAAGCCGGCCGGCCCGCTTCGCGGCGGCAAATACAGTGCGTTCGATGCCGGCACGCGCGTGCCGTTTATCGTCCGCTGGCCCGGCCGCGTAAAGCCCGGCACGTCCGAGGCACTGCTCTGCCAGATCGATCTGTCCGCATCGATGGCCGCGCTGACCGACCAGACCCTCGCGCACGAGGACGGGCCGGACAGCTTCGACGTCTCGGCCGCCCTGCTCGGCCAGACACAGACGGGCCGCGATCATCTGGTTGAGCACGCGGGCGTACTGTCCCTGATCCAGGGCGACTGGAAGTACATCGAACCGGGCAAGGGGCCAAAGATCAATAGAAACACGAATATCGAACTCGGCAGAGATTCGCAGCCGCAACTCTATAATCTCAAGGGCGATCTCGGCGAGAAGCACAATCTCGCGGCGGAGCATCCCGACCGCGTCAAGGCCATGGCGGACCTGCTTCGAAAGATCAGAAAACGCGGACGCAGCAGACGATAACCATCCCAAACGGCAGAATACAGACGCCACAAGTATGAGGCAGCGAAGACGGTTCGCGATTGTGAAGGCCAGAACCGACGGCTCTCCTTGCGATCCGGCCCGACAATCACGGTATGGATTTCGCCGGAAAACGCCATGCCGGATCGTCCTGAACTCGGATTAGCCCTTGTCACGGGGACTTGCTGGCCTGGGCTGTCCCGCCGTGAGCACCCATATTGATGCGGCTGCCGTTAGGATACGGCTCGTAGGTAACCGGGTCGAAAGGGTCGCCCGCATCGATGCAGGGACTGATCACGTCATCCTCGATCCAACTGTTGCTGACGGGGCTCCATCGGCCTGCCTGCGATTTTAGGTGGTAATCGCCGGCGAACCAAACATCATCCTGCGGATCTTCCGGCGTGCCATTGGGATCGAACCGACCCGGCTGCGCGAACAGCGGGGCCTCGGTGATGTTGCCGACGCCGGGCCACCCGCCGGCAATGTCACTGTAGCGGATTGAGGGCTCGCTGCTGCCGGCCAGGAAGACCTCGTGCGGCGTGTTGTTCCATACAATCGTGTTCGTCAGAATGACGTTGCTATCCTCGAGATAGATGCCGGCACATGACTCCAGACCTATGTTGTCCGCTATCGTGCAGTTGGCCAACACCGCGTTGCTGTCCGCGCAATAGACGGCCGCACCATCGGGACTCAAGGAACGATTGCCGACTACGAGGCAGTGCGAGATCGTCGGCCTCGTGCCCTGGCAGAACACAGCGCCGGCCGGATCCCCCGCGCCGCCCGTGATGACAAAGCCGTCGAGCAGGCAGTCCGGGCCCTCACCATTGACGAACGTCACGACCGGACCGGCGCCGCCGCCATCGATGACCGCCCGGGGGCCATTAGGATCGTTCGGATCGTAGCCTTCGATCCGGATGTTGCAGCCTTTCAGGTCGATGCGTTCGCGATAGATCGCCGGCCGCACCAGAACGGAGATCCCATCGACCGCCACATCAATGGCCTCCTGGATCGTGTCGAAGGGATGCTGGGGCGTCCCGTTCTCATTCGGATCGCTCACCGCCGGGTCGCCCGGTCCCGGATCGTCCGGAGCATTCGCATCGACGTGGATCGTGCTCATGCGAGTGGCGAAGTGGGCCTTGAGCGTGCAGTCGCCATCCATGAGTACGGTTGTCGATGCGCTGCCGGGATCGGCGACCTTGCCGGCATCGACGGCGGTCCCCATCCAGGCCAGGAAGAAAAAGAGATTCGGGTCGGTGGGCTCCGTATCAACGACGGCGATGTCGCCGAGCGCATACGCAAACGTGCCCACTCCCGGTACTGTCACCGAGCCGCCCGGCGTGGACGAGACCGTGAGCCCGGGTTTGCGCCAGCCCGTGTCGGGAGCACTGTACGCGCCGGCGTGAAATCCCTTGACCGACGTCGCGGCTTGCACCCAGTAATAGAACGCGGTGCCGGGCGGGACGTTCGAATCGGCAAAGCGAAGCGAAGTCTGCCAGTCGCTTACCGGGCTCTTTGTCCCCTGCTCGGAGGCGGCACGATAGACGCGGTAATGGCTTGTGTAGCCGGGGCCATTGCAGACGACATCCCAGGTGACCTCGACGTACGCATGATCTCCATCCGAGGCCGCGACATTGGCCGGCGGAACCGGATTGGCATCGTAGTAAATCTGTAGATCGGGGTTGTTCTCGGTGAGATTCTGCAAGTCGTGGCAATAGGCGTCCGCGTTCAGCGGGTTTCGGCGCAGGAAGAGGCGCGTCAGCTTGGCCAGTCCCATGAGGCTCGATAGATCAGGGATCTCGTTTCCGGAAAGGTCCAACGTCTCCAAACTGACCAGCCCGGACAGGGGCGATACATCGCGAATCTGATTCCCCTGCAGGGCCAATTGGCGCAGGCTCGTCAGGTTGGACAGAGCCGAGAGATCCTCGATCTCGTTGCCCTGAAGATCGAGAAACTCAAGGTTGCGCAAGCCGGATAGGGGCGAGATATCGCTGATGCGGTTGTCGTGAATGTTCAGGAACTGCAGATTGACCAGGCCGGACAGGGCCCAGATGTCTTCAATCCTGTTCTCATGGATGTCGAGATATTCCAGGTTGATCAGACCGGCCAAAGGGGAGATATCGCTGATCTGATTGTTGTTCGGAATCAGGGTCCGCAAATTGATCAAGCCGGACAGCGGCTCAAGATCCTCGATCTGATTGTGGGTCACCTGAAGGGTATACAGATTGACGGCGTACTCCAGTCCCGTCAGATCGCGAATCTCCTGCGAAGTCGCACGCAGAGAGGTAAGCCACAGCATCTCGGCTGCGGTCGGATCCTCGACCCACAACTCCGCTTCCACAGCGAGTTCCAAGCGCTCGTCCGGGAAGTACACCGGATCGGCAGCCCCCACCGGAGTTGCGATAAAGAGCGCAAGAATGAGTATCGGTGCGATGCGCATCGTTGGCTTTCGTTTCTCCGACCGGCCATCTACCAGGACTCGAAGTTCGCCCGTAGCGTATAGTCGCCATCCACGGTCATCGTTGTGGTCGAGACCATGGGGTCCGCCACCTTTCCGGCGTCCACGGCCGTCCCCGACCAACCGACGAAACGCAAACCAGCATCGGGAGGAGTGGAGGCCATGATGCCAATCACTCCGCCCTGAGCGTAGGAGAATGCGCCCTCTCCGGGAAAGACGATCGCCCCACCGCCGGTTGAGGAGGTCTCAAGCACGAAGCCGGGTGAGCTCGCACTCGGAAAGCTCAGGAAGATGCCGGGATGACTCGCGACAAGCAACGGCAGATCGATGGAGTACGCTTCCTCGCCCAGTGGATTGTCCGGCAAGGCGAGGTGCGTCAGCTCTGTCAACGTCGGCAAGGGGCTGATATCGCCGATCAGGTTGCGCGCGAGATAGAGTTCTCTCAAGGCCGTCAGCTCGGCCAGCGGATATACGTCGGCGATCTGATTGTCCGACAGATCGAGTTCCTGCAAAGCCGGCGTCTGGATCTGCCCTGCAAAGGCACTGATATCGCTGATGTGGTTGCCCGCCAGACTGAGATATCGAAGGTTCGCCAACACTACGGGGGCCGTCAGGGCGCCAAGGTCGCTGATGCCATTGCGCGAAAGGTCAAGATGTCTGAGCGCCGGCAGCATCCCCAATTTCACCAGAACGTTGATATTGCCGATCAAGTTGTCCGAAAGATCGAGGTATCCAAGGATCTCCATCTGGGCCAGATCGACGTCGGTGATCTGATTGCCGGCCAGGTCGAGGCGGGACAGCCGCTCCAGCCCGGATAGCGAACTGACGTCGCGAATCTCATTGCGTGAGAGGTCGAGCACCTCGACGGTCGTCAGGGCCGCCAGAGAACTGATGTCGGAGAACCGATTGTCGGAGAGATCGAGCATCCGACAGTGCAACACGCCAGGTCCCACCAGAGGACCAATGTCATCGATCTGGTTGTCGGAGAGATCGAGTTCATCGAGAGTCGTACCGTCCACCAATGCGAGATGAACAATCCGGTTGCCCGAAAGATCGAGACCCCAGAGCCGTGTCAGACCCGATAGATCGACATCCTGAACCTGACAGCCGGAAAGGTCGAGTTCCCTGAGAACCGGCAGATCCGAAAGGCTCACCGTGCGAATCGGATTCCCCGAGAGATGAAGGTCCCGCAGGCGCGTCATGCCGGAGAGGTTCACATCCTGGATCTGATTGTTCGAGAGGTGCAGCTTCTCCAGCGTCGCCAGACCCGACAACGTGGAGATATCGCTGACTTGATTGTTGGACAGATAGAGCTTCTGCAGCGATGTGGCCCCTCCCAGGACGGCAATGTCGTGGATCTCGTTGCCCGATACACTCAGCAGTTCGAGTCGCGGCAATTCCGCTACCACGCTGATGTCGCTGATCGCGTTACCTGAGGCCGAAAGACCGCTGAGATACGTCAGTGTCGCCAGGGCGCTGATATCACTGATCTGGTTGTCCGATACGACGAGACTGGTGAGACTCGTCAGCTCGCCCACCGCAGTGATGTCACTAATCTGGTTGCTCGACACGTTGAAGTATACGAGACTCGGCAACTCGCTCAGACTCATCCGGGTAATTCCGTTGCGAGAAAGATTGAGGTTGTGAAGAGCCGGCATGTCGGCAAGATCGATCTCGCCAAGCTGATTCTCCGAGAGATAGAGAAATCGAAGGCGCGGCAGACCTGCCAGGCTGACCTCGCGAATCTGATTGTTCTGGGCATCGAGACGAGACAGAGCCGGCAGGTCGGATAGATGGAGGGCGTCAAGCCGGCAGTCTCTGACATATAGATCGCGCAAGCCCGGTAAACCGGACAAGGCAGAAACATCGGCGACCTTGCTGCCGCTTAGATGGAGCCAGGCCAATTCGCCAAGCCCCGACAGCGCCGAGATATCATCCACCGGGTTGTCCGAAAGACTGAGGTCCGTCAGCCCCGTCAACCCCGATACGGCAGAGATGTCGGCGATCTGATTACCGTTCAAACGAAGCGTCCTGAGACCGGTCAGCCCCGACAACGCAGAGATGTCGACGACCTGATTGTCATACAGGTCGAGCGAGGTCAGGTGAATCAGCCCGGCCAGAGCGGAGATATCGCTGATTCGATTGCCTTGCATGTCGAGGTCCGTTAGATCGGTGAGTCCGGCCAGCGGGGAGATGTCAGCGATCTGAGTGCCGGTCAGGTCGAGCGACGCCAGATGAGTCAGGGCGGCCAGGGCGGAGAGGTCGGTGACCTGATTGCCGGTCAGGTCGAGATACGTCAACTGAGTCAGGCCCGCCAGTATGGACACATCGACGATCTGGTTCCCTTTCAGGTTCAGCCACGTCAGGTGCGTGGGTCCGGTCAGAGCGGGCACATCGACGATCCGATTCTGCTCAAGATTGAGACGATTGAGATTGGTCAACTTGTTCAGAGCGGTGACGTCGACCACTCGATTGTACCCGAGATCGAGATCCTCAAGACCGACGCACCCAGTCAGTGCCGAGATGTCGATGATCCTGGTGCCCCGGAGGTTCAGAGACTTCAGGTTCGTCAGCGCCGATAGCGGCGAGACATCGCGGATCGGACAATTCTCCAACGACAGGTCGGCCAAATTGGCCAATCCCTGTAAGGCCTCGATGCTGTCGATCCTCGAGTTAAGCCCCAGATCGAGCGTCTGCAGGGAGGTCAAGCCGGATAACGGACTGATATCCGAAATGGAATTGAGGTACAGATCGAGCTCTTCCAGGTTCTTGGCATGTTCGAGACCCGTGAGATCGGAAACATGGGCATGACGCAGAACGAGCGTCTTCAAGGCCAGCATGTCCGTAGGCGTTGGATTCGTCACGCCGAGTTGTTTCTCCACGCCCTGCTTGAGGTCCGGATCCCCAAACTGGACCGGCTCCTCTGCGAGAGCGGCCGAACACACAAGCAGAACGATGGCAGGTAACAGGTGTCTCGTCGATTTCATGGCTCTGACCTCCTAATTTGATTCCGGGATTCTGTGCCGTTATCCTAGGAATATCAATCGCTCATGCAGACTATAATTATTCATTATACCGCTACGGGCTCCGCAAGCAAGCCGAAAATATCTGCTTGTCGGAAAATCTATGCCACAGCGGCCTTTGAGGCCTTTGGGGACCCTCGGACCCTCTCCCCGACCCCAGTGACAGGACAACGGTCATGGTGACATGCGAGCCGTCAACGACCGACAAGGAGTTGTGGGCGCGAAATCGCTATCAAGGCAGGGGTTGGAGTGTCACGGGGACTTCGATCTCACGGTCGTCGCGGCGGACGGTAACGGATACCGTATCTCCCACTTCGTGGTCGTCGAGGATTCGGAAGAGGTCATCGCAATCGCGGACGGGCTTGCCGTCGGCGCCGACGATCACATCACCGCGAATGACTCTGCCGCTTTGTTGTGCCGAGCGCAGTCCAGCCTTTTCGGCGGCACTGCCCGGTATCACCATGAGGATCAGCACGCCCTCGATCCCAAGCCGGCGGGCGATGTAATCGTCGGCGATCTGAACGCCCAGACCGGGCTTGCGCAGCGGCTCGCCGCGAATGATCTGCGGGACGATCCGATTGACCGGATCAACGGGCACGGCGAACCCGATGCCGGCGTAGGCGCCGGACGGGCTGACGATGGCCGTGTTGATGCCGATGACGCGGCCGGCACTGTCGAGCAGCGGGCCGCCGGAGTTGCCGGGATTGATCGCGGCGTCGGTCTGAATGACGCCCTGGATCGGCCGGTTCGTCGCGGAGACGATCTCGCGACCCAGCCCGCTGATCACCCCGGTCGTCAGCGTCTGGTCGAAACCGAACGGATTGCCGATGGCGAAGACTTTCTGGCCGACGAGCAGGTCACGGGAGGTCCCGATGGCGATGGGCGGCAGAATGCGGTCCGGCGCGTCGATCTTCAGGACGGCAATGTCCTTGTCCGGCTCGGCGCCGACGAGGCGTGCATTCCACGTGGACTGGTCCGCGAGGGTGACGCGGGCCGCCTGCGACTCGGCAATGACATGATAGTTCGTCACGATGTACCCGTCGCGATCCCAGATGAAGCCGGAGCCGGTGCCGCGCGGGATCTCCAGCGCACGGAAGCTGAAGAAGTCCGGCTGCACCGCGAGACTCGTGATGTAGACCACCGAGGGCGAGGTCGCCTTGAACAGCTCAATGGTGCCCTTCTCGTCTTCGGCCAGATCCCCGCGCGGCGTGACGGCGCGCGGCACAGCCCCTTTGTTGTACACACCGGCGAACCAGTTCCGCACCTGAGTGTACAGAAACAAGGCTGCGAGGATCAACAGGAGGACGGCCATCCACGTCTGGCGCCGTGATGTGCCGGCCGTGCCGGACTGATCGTGATTCCGTTCCATGACAACTCGCTCCAATGCTGCCTTCATACGACCGACGCGCCCTGCAGGGACACTACGCCCCGGGCCGCGAACGATCATAGAGCGACCGGCGAGGATTGTCAAAGCCTGATTGGCGGAGAATCCGCTGTGAATGAGAACGTGCGCCACCTCCTGTGGCGGGTCACGGTCAGGGAATCTCGGCCGCGCCGGGAGAACCGTCGGCGCCGGTGCTCGGACGCCACACGGACGGGTCGTCGAGGGCGTTCGGGTCCACGGTGACGGGGTCTTTCAAGGTGAGGGACGGGCCCAGGCCGTCCGTGAGACTGAACCAGTCGTCATCGTAGGTGAAGCCGTGAATCACGCGGCCGGCGGCGTCCTGCAATTCGACGCGTTCGCCGGCATTGCTCAGCGCGCCGGCGTACTGGCCCGCAACCGGCAGGTCCACGCCGTACTTCGCCTCGAAGCCCCCAAGGTCGCGGACCACCAGGCAGTAACCGTTCGGCGTCAGCTCGAAGCTCGGGAAGGTGAAATCGATGCCGTCGGTGAAGCGGACGAAGTTCAGGTTGATGGCGTCGGCGCCGATGTTCGTCAGCTCGACGTACTCGCTGTTCGGGTCGTTCGGATCGCCCGTCTCAAGCGGGTGGTACATCAGCTCGCTGATCCGCAGACTCCCGGCCACCGGGCCGACCGCGAAGACCGCGTCACTGATCGCACTCCAGCGGCCCGCGATCAGCGCCCGGGCCTTGACCCGCGCGCTTTCCGTCAGAACGATCGGCCCGGAATACCGATCGACCTCTATCGGCGTCTCCGGCTGGACCGCTTCGTCGGCCACGAGATCCGCCGAGATCAGGAAATCGGAGCTCGTCTCCGACGCATTCATCGCGTGGATCGCCAGGAGATTGTTGCCTCGGCGCAGAACGGACGCGATATTCGGGATATCGATACTCTCCAAATTCGCGGCCGAGGTGTCGGGGTTTATGGCATCGGCGTAGGAGTTCCACGCGGGCGCGCCGGCGAAGTTCCGCCGGGCGACCTCGACGCCGTTGATGTACGCGACGAAACCGTCGTCGTAGCGCACCCTCAGCGTCAGGCGCTGCACATCCTTGGTGTTGCCGGTGAAGCCGAACGGGATGCGGACGTAGCAGCCGGTCCGTTCTCCGTACATCTGGGTCTGGACGTCGAGCGTGAAGAAGCTCTCGTAGCCGAGGCTTCGCTCGAAGCCGACGCCGCCGGGGCTTCCGGTCACGGGCGTCCAGGCGGAATCATCGAACTCGACGTCACTGCGCCAGGCGTCATCCACCGGACCGGCCGGCACGAGAACGCGCTTGGCAGCGCTCTCGGCGACCAGGACGGTGCCCGTCGTCGGCGGCACCGGGCCCGTGAGCGAGCGCGGGTCCGAGCCGTCGAGCGTATAGTAGATCTCGCCGGGCGCGCTCATGGCCAGGGCGAACCCGGTATCCACGTGTCCGCCCTGCTGGTTGAAGACGGGCGGCGCGGGCGCGAATTCGGCGGCGATCTGACTGTCCATCCACGCCAGGCGATCCGACAACCAGCCCTGCATCCAGAGGATCTCTTCGCGAAAGGTTTTGGCGATGTACCAGTTCGGCCAGACGCGCTGGCCGAGGATGCGCCAGCGGTTGAAGTTTCTCGCGGCCGGCTCGTCGAGCAGCGTCGCGTAGTCCTCGACCATTCCTACGAGGCGGTCCGTCGTGAACAGGTCGCGCCGCAGGGCGAACCACCGGTCGGCGTAGCGCAGCCGGAACTGGGGATCCTCGAAGAGCCGACGCCAATAGGGATAGTCGCCCTCGCTAAGCTGGCTGAAGTACCAGCCGGTCGCACGCCAGCCGTTGAGATAGTCGGCGTTGCCGAGCGAGAGGTTGTAGTCCCACGCGGGCCCCATGGTCAGCTTGCCCTCGCGGTCCTTGTGCATGTACGTGCTCAGCCGAAAGCCGTCGATGTTCTTGGTCAGCTCGACGAGAATGTGATTGTCGATGAAGGAACCAACGTCGATGAATTTGGCGTAGCCGTTGACCGGATCGGTGAAACTCGGGCTGTACAGGACCGCCTCGAACGAGTTGAAGAAATTCCGGATCCAATTCTTCTGCGCCTCCGTCAGCTCACGGCCGTTCGGTTCCTGGTAGATGAGCCGCTGTCCCCGGCTGGTGTTGAACGACTGGTCGTCCCCATCGAACTTGTCCTTCTTGATGATGTAGCCGCCCGTGATCTCGGGTTCGGCGTTGTCACTCGGCTCGAGCTTCGTGATATCGACGCGGTCCGAGGCGATCTTGATCTTCTCCATCAGGACGTACACGCCCACGTAATCGCTCATGCTGACGACGGAGCCACCCGTATCGAGGAACATCTCGATGAATCGCGTGCGCGGGGCGTACCGTCCCATCTCGTTGCTCCACTGGTAGCTGAGCACGTTGCGCATGAGCGCCTTGTCGGAGTACGGCCCCTGGAGGACCCAGTCCGATTCAGCCGGCAGGCCGAGGATCGAGACATCCAGGTCCTCGCCCCGCTCGTCCTGCGTCTCGAAGTGGTACTGGTGCTTTGGAAAGCCGGCGGAGCTCTTGCCGCGAATGTTGATGGCCGCCGCCCCGGCGAAATCGACCTCGCCCGTCATGGAGGCCCGGCCGGTCTCGTCGACATCGATGAAATAGCCGAACGCCGGCCTCTGGCTGTTCGACACGCTCCGGCCCTGCGTATCGACCACGGCAATCGCCAGAGGCGAGCTGAACTGCATCAGGTCCGCCCCGGCGAAGATGTACTGCGCCGTGCTCACGTCGCTCGGCCGCCATCCCGGCAGCCACGCGGCGGCCTTCACCGTCATCGTCCTCGCGATCGTGATCGGCGACGAATAGGTCG
>CBFDDG010000116.1:0-11268 GCA_965603505.1 uncultured Phycisphaerae bacterium
CAGCCCACGTCCTCCATCGTCGGGGCAAAGAGCCTGTTCGCCTCCCTGTCGTAGACCCAGAAATAGACGCCGTACGTCCCGACGCCCGGCGAGAAATTGCCCTCGGCCTCCACGAAGGTCTTGAGCGAATCGAGCGTATTGGCGATGCCGATTGGGATGTGGATCTCGCCGCGCGGGTCGAGCATCTGTCCGCCGCCGGCCGAGGTCAACGCCGCCAGGCACAGCAGAATGATCTGCCGGATGCGAACGGATGTGGTTTGCATCATGGTCCTCTCCGTGAGAACACGGCCTAGACGAGGCACTCCGGGGCCTCCAGTTGCCCCGTGAGGTACTGCAGAAAGCGAGCGGCATACTCGCTGTCAACGACCTTGTGGTCGACGGCCAATGACAGGCTCACCGTCTTGCGCACCACGAAGCGCCCGTCATGCGGCGCCGCAGTGGCCGCGATCTTGCCGGCGGCCAGGATTGCGCTCACCGGCGGCGGCACGATTCCAAAGAACTGATCGATGTCGTACGCCCCGAGGTTGCTCAGCGCGACGGTCTCGCCTTCGAGGTCCTCGAGAATCAGCGTGTTGCTCCGCGCTCCGGCGGTGAGCCGTTTCTCCTCCTGGGCGATCTCGGCGAGTGACTGTCTCTCGGCGTGCTTGACGACAGGCACGATCAAGCCGCGGGCCGTGTTGACCGCGAACCCGACGTTGACGTGATCCGCAATCCGAATGACCGCTTCGGCCTCCGGCTCATCCTGATCCGTGAATCGCCCGACCATCAACGGGTACTCGGTTGCCGCCAGGGCCAGTGCGCGGATGAAGAACGCGTTGCTCGTGATCTTGACGCCCAAACGCTTGCTCAATCGGTGCCTCATGCCCATCAGCTCGGTCACATCCGCTCTGATCTCCAGGTAGAAGCACGGCTTGCTCCGTTTCGAGGCCAGCATTCGCCCGGCGATCAGCCGCTGGATTCGCGAAAGCGGCACGTGTAGTTCCGTCGTGTCCAGTAGTGCCTCCATCGTTGCCTGCATACGTGGTCGGCCATTTTTCCCCGCTATCATACCCGCCTGGCCGCCACGTGCAAGCGCAGCCCGCGCTGCGGACCTCGGCGACCTCACAAACGGCGGGCACTCTGAACAGCATGGCAGGATTCTGAGGGTCTATCGATGCCGTTGGACAGGCATGCAGTCCTGCGACCGGATCGGTCTCATCTGCTCGGGCGAATGGATTGTTGTCCGCACGCCGCAGGAACTCAAGACCGATGTCATGAAGCAGCGATTTGGGCTCGCCCTATTGTCCTGTATCTTCCTTGCGAGGCAGCTTCGTTCGCTACTCGGCTGCCTCCCCAGGTTTGTTGCAGGATTCGTAGAGGGTTCTGATCTCTTCGGCGGTCAGGGCGTAGCTGTAGATGCGGACGTCGTCGATGCGGCCGTTCCAGGTCCTTTCGGTGCGGTGCGAATCCCACCCGATCCATACGTTGAGGCTGTTTGCCGGAATGGACCCTGAGGTTGCGACCGAGACATCGCGCCGGCCGTCAATGTACAACGTGGTTGTCCGGCCGTCGTAGACTCCCGCGACATGATACCAACGACCATCATTGATGACCGTTCTACCCGTGACTCCGCTGTACACCCCGATGTCACCGGGTACGTTTACGCCGCAGACGAACTTCAGCCTGTCTGTCCAGCCTTGCAGCTTCCAACTGGTTCCTTTGGCGATAACCGGACGCCAACGAAGAGGTTCGGTCGCCTTGATCCAACTCGAGATGGTAATCTCTTCCGACATATCAAAGAGCAGGTCATTCCCACAATCGACCCAGTCACCATCCCCATCCAGTTCAAGCACCTTTCCCCTTACAGGATCGTCAACGATCCGTGCGTCGCCGACGAGCGTACCATTTATTTCATGTCCAGAGGAGTCGGGCACCGTGTTCCCTCCGACCTCGTCAAAGTTGTACCGTGCGATCAGTCTGCCGGTAAGTAAATACTGTCCGTGATATGATTGGCCTGCCTGATACCATTTCAGTTTTGCCTCACCGTGTGCTCGCAAACTGGGCCGGACCTCTTCGGGCTGTTTCGTTATCGCTTCATGCTGCCACTTGACAGCTTGCCCGAACTGGCCCGCTTCGGCATAGGCAGCCGCGAGGGTATCGATGTAGCCGCAGTTGTCCCAATGGCTCAGCTCGCACGCCCCCATGGCGTTCTCCACCGCCCGGGCCCCATCCCGAAGATCCGCCTGCGAACACGTCGCCTGGAACCGGGCCAGTTGATCCAGCATCCCGGCGTGCCACGGCGCGGCCGCGGCCGCTGACTCAAATGCGTGGCTGGCCCGGCCGTATTCACTGCGTTGCTCGTACGCTTGTGCCCGTGCGGCAAACCGCAAGGCGAGCTGTGTCCCCGCACTCATTGTGGCGGCATCGACCTCAGAGTCAGATGGGGGCGTCGACTGGCGTGTTGCGACCAGCAGCTCCAGGGCCCAGTCCAGATGCCCTTGCTCTATGTGGTCCCACACGGTCGAGAGAGCGCGGTTCTTCTCCGCAAAGACCTTCTCGGCCAGCACCAGGGGTTGGAAGTCATCGTCGCTGGTCTCCCGTGGGAACATCTCGCGCAGTTTGTCGAGAGCCTCCTGGGCCTGCCGCTCACGACCAAGCCGATGGAGCGTCATGGCGGTGTATGCCACCTGGTCGGGGTACAGCGCAGCGTTGCTTTGGATCCGCAGCGTCTCAGCATGTTCCAAGTAGGCGAGGGCCTCCTCGTAGCGCCCGACGCGATAGCAGGCCATGCCCCGTAAGACTTCGCCTGCCCAGGCGTCCTGCGCGAGCTCGGCCGCCTTGTCGGCCAGACTCAGCACGGCGTTCGCATCGGCCGAGGGGTACCGATCGAGAACGTTATTGGTCATCTGCCAGTACGTAGACGGCAGTGTTGCCGGCCATGTGGACAGGCTCCCAAGCCACTTCTCCAGGCCTGCAACGGCTTGGTCCTCGTGTCCGAGACCGGCGTGGCAGAATGCCTCCACCCGCCCGGCCAGCGTGGCACGCGCCCCTTCCGACCACCACTCCAGCCAATCCTCCATCTCGGTAATCATCTCCCGGCAGTGCTCTTGTCTGGTCAGGCCCGGACCCAGCGATTCGGCCGTCGGTCGGTTCGGGTCGATATCCGCCTCCCAAATTTCCCACGCAGGATGCCCGACCACCAACGCCATCTTTCTCCCGTCGCGTGACCAGCGCCCCCAGACGACCGACCCCGAAAGGGCCCGGGAAGCCATCTTCGTCTCCAGATCGTAAATCCAGAAGCCCAAACCCGTGAGTTCTGTGCCAAGGCTCAGCTCGCGTCCCGTCGGCGACCACTCGATCGGGATCGGTTCGTAGTCGGTCGGCATGGGCGCCCTCCAGGCGGCATCATAGTACACCGGGAGAATCGGCAGCCTCCAAGCCGCGACCGTCTCGCGCGTTTGAAGGTCCGTGATCAGAATCTCGCCTCGATGCTCATAGGCGATGTACTTCTCGTCCGGGGATATGGCCGGAAAATAAGAGGGGCTGTAGATGACTCGCTCGGGCTCGGCTTTGGGATTATCGAAAGCCTTCTTGTAGATGAACCAGTCCTCCTGGTAACGATGGTAGTAGATGTACTTCGAATCCTTCGACCAGCCCAAGAGCACCCCTCTGCTGAGGTGCCAGGGGGCACCGCCGGCTGCCGGGATGATGTAGATCTGCTCGTGAGCCGAGCGAAACGAATAGGGCGACTTGACGAAGGCAATGTACTTTCCGTCCGGCGACCAGCGGGGAAAATGGCCGAAGCTCGCCAGCGACCGAATCGTGCCGCGTTCGAAATCCTCGATCACATCGATGCCCTTCGAGCCGGGTTTCTGGGGTTGGGCCAGCGGTGTCTCGTGGTGCCATACTCTCCCCACATCGAGGCGGGCATAGACCAGTTTCCGCCCGTCCGGCGAATAATCGGCTGCGGCGCTACTGGGAACCAGCCTGCGAGCTTTTGACCGGAGTTCTTCGTTGAGGCGATGGACCCATCGCAGTAGTCGCGCGATGGGTTCGGTTTCGGCGCGATCCGGCAGCGCGAGTTCTCGCCCGGCTTCGAAGCAATTGGCCACATACTTCGCCAACCGTGGGACGAAGTGATACATGAGTACCTCAGGTGACGTCGCACTCTCCGCGTCAGCCTCTCGATACCTGCCCAGCGCGACCAGGGCCTCCAGAAGTCTGCACTTGAATCGCGCGTCGCCGGGTTGCTTTTCAACAGACGTTCTCGCGTCAGCCAGCGCCCGTTCGTAATCGCCCATCCTGAAATAGGTCTCGCGCCGCTGATCGTAGAGCTCTGCGATATCAGAGTATGCGTCACCCGCCCATTCGATGGCACGATTGTGATTCTCAATCGCTTCACGGTAGCGTCCCATGTGGCGCAGCGCGACAGCCCTCAGCACGTGGCCCGAAGGGTTCTCCGGCTGGACGAAGATCAGCTTGTCGGCGTCCCGCTCCATGTTCTCGTAGTCTCTCAGGGCCGCATACGTCAGGGCCCGCATCTTGCGTGCCAGGTAGTGCTCACGATCGAGGTTCAAGGCCTCCGACAACAGGCTGACCATGTTATCAAGCGTCTCCGCCGTCCGGGCGCGCACGATGAATGTGTCGGGTGTCTGGGACGGGTACTTGTCGGCCAGCGCGCGGTACCTTGCGACCAGAGCATCATTGCCCAACCCGACATACAACATGGCCAGAAGCTCATACACGACTCCCTCTTCAGGATGCTCGGCTTCGAGTTGTTCGAGCATTTGAAACGCCTCTTCCGTCCGGCCCAGGTCGGCCAGGATGCGGACCCTGAGCAGTTGGCTGTTGAGCTGATCGGGCACCAGTTCAAGCGAGGTCTCGGTCTGCTCCAGCGCCAGTTCGTGCTGTCCTTCCGCGTAGTATGTCTCCGCCGCCGAGAGAGCGGCCCCAGCCTTCTGCAGCACAAGATTGCGTTTTTCTTCGGCAAGCCTTCCGGTGTTCGCCACGTTTTGCCTGTACAGCTTGACGCTCACGATACCCATCAGGACGAGAACCACAATGCCCGCGCCGGCAATGACCTGCGTTCGGTTGCGGCGGACGAATTTCCGGAGACGGTACGCCAGGGTGGGCGAGCCGGCTGTCACCGGCTCATGGTGGAGGTGGCGCTGAATGTCTTCCGCCAGCGCATGAGCGGTGGCGTATCGCCTGTTTGGCTCTTTGGCCATCGCTTTCAGCGTGATCCAGTCCAGATCGCCGTGTAGTCTTCGCTCCATCGCTCGGACGTCGGTCCGGCGCTGCTGTGCGAGCTTCGTTGATGTTTCTCCGGAGATGCTGCGGAGCTGCGTGCTGGGCGTTTTCGGATCCTCCTCGCGGATGACCCGCCGGATGTGTTCGGCGCCTCCTTCCCGCAGTGTTGTGGGGTCAAAGGGAAGCACGCCGGACAGCAGTTCGTACAGGACAACGCCCAGGGAATAGATGTCGGTCCGCGTGTCCACACCTTGGGCGGTCATCTCCGCTTGCTCGGGGCTCATATACTCCGGTGTTCCGACAAACTGGCCCTGCTCGGTATGGAGTGTCCGCTCCGTCAGCGGTTGCGCCACTGCCTTGGCGATGCCGAAATCGATGATCTTGGGCACCGCATGGTCATCTTTAAGGGAGACGAGGATATTGGATGGCTTGATGTCACGATGAATGATCCCCTTTTGGTGGGCGTGTTGAATCGCATCACAGACCTGAAGGAACAGGTCCAGCCGTTCCTCGATGGTCAGCTTGTGCAGGTCACAATGCTCTGTGATGGGCACGCCGGAGACGAGCTCCATCGCAAAATAGGGCCTGCCGGCTTCGGTCGTCCCGGCATTGTATACGTGTGCGATACTGGGATGGTCCAGAAGGGCCAGCGCCTGCCGTTCGGCCTCAAAGCGAGCAATCACCTCTTTGGTGTCCATGCCGGGCTTGATGATCTTGAGAGCCACCTGCCGTCTCATGGGGTACTCTTGCTCGGCTTGGTAGACAATTCCCATGCCGCCTTCGCCCAGGACACTGAGAAGCTTATAGCGGCCAATCCAGGTCCCGAGTGGTTCCGCAACGGGGCCTTGCGAGCACGTCGACTGCGTCGCGCTCGGCACATTGGGCGATGCGCCGTCACGCCTGCCCAGTTTCTCCAGTCGAACGGGCCGGTCGTCCGGCGTGTCGAAGGCGGTGTCCGCCTTGTCCGTCACCGTGGAAAAAAGACGGCCCAACTGGTCGGAGCTCAGACGAGATAACGGCTTCTTTTTCATGACGTACCAAGAACGGACATGACCGGGATAACGGCCCGATGATCGGTACCCGCTACTTCGGTCTTCACGCTAAGCGATCCGAGCGAAATCATGCTCCGGGCGCATGGATGCCGCTTACGATCCATAAGTGAGTACAGAGCCTATTCCAGATTTTGCGCGATCTTCGGGAAGAAGCGTGCCATTTCCTGGAGTTCGTCGCCGGCCTCGTCGGCCGACAGGACAGACTCCTGCACGAGCTTCTCCAGGGTCGCCCGAACACGCCGCTTGACCGTCACGATCATGTTCGCCAGCTTGCCACCGTCTGGAACGCCGTATCGAGCACAAGTAGCTTTGACCGAGGGTGGGGCGGTCTCATCCACGATGGGCTGCAGAACCCGTTCCTCAAAGACTTTCCAGTACACAGTTTTGCCGTCCTCGTGGCAGCGGGTTTCCACTTCTTCGAGGGCCCGCTCCAGCAACGATGAGACCCAGACGTGATTGAAGCAGTCGTCCGGAGAGAGGTCGTCAGTCACCTCGGGCAGAGCCTCGGCATCGACCATGTCCAGGGGGATCAGCTTGCCTTTAGGAACGCGCTTCTGAGCCGTCTCTTTGTCGCGCACGTTGATCAAGTAGTTGCGGAGAGCGGTCAGCAGGAATGACCGGAAACGCCCCTTGCCTCGGTCGGCCTGCCGAATTAGTTCTTTCCCGAGCACGATTTCATGGAAGAACGCCTGGGTCAGGTCTTTGGCCTCTTCATTGGCGTAGCCCCGACGGCGCAGGTAACAATAGACGGGCTTCCAGTAGTCCTTCAGCAGCGACCCGACCAGGGCACGGCCCGGGTCATCGCCGGCGCGGATGCTCTCGATGAGGGACCAGTGGGTGGTCAGGAATGTTTGTCCTTGTCCTCCCATGTCCGTGCGGTCATTCGCGCTCATGACGGAAATCCCTTGGAATCGCTCTCCTATAGGCCCAAAATCCTGCAACGCAGCGGGCACCCGACCTCTCTGCGGGGGCGCCTCGTTTGTCTCCGGCACCATATCATATCTGGTGAGCCCCGGGCATGCAAGGATTTACCGCCATCATCAACGCTACACGGCTCGAATTCCGGTGGCGTCCCGCACCGCGACCCTGAAGCGGCATTCCGAAATCCTCTGCGGCGAAATATCCGAAAATAGACCCTCCGCGGCGCAAAATCGCAATCCCTTCCTGTACTGGTTTGTGGAGGTTTAAGGCAAGGTCGAAACCACTCGGGGCCTCCGGCGCGGCAGCCCTCGCGGGGTGTTCCTGCGATGAGCGCGTTCGATTCAGGCAACGGTTCAGAAAGGAGATGGACTCATGAAACACACAAGAACATTCTGGTCGATGGCAAGGAAGTATGGCTTCGTGTTGTCTCTTCTGGCGGTCCCGCTGGTCTTGGCGGCCAACGGTGGCTTCCCGACGTGGGAAGAGTACAACGCGACTGCGGAATCGATTGCGGGCGTGTGGATCAGCACTCAGCAAGGCACGCCGGAAGACAACGTCTGGATCTGGACGGAAACCCTCACGCCGCTGGACAACACCGGCACTCGCTATGCCTATCGGGGATCGTCTCCCAATGGATCCGTTCACGAAGGCATGCTCGGCTTGTCCGGCGTTCGGGTGCCCGGACTGGCGTTGGGCCAGTTCGTCCAGACGGGAGAGAACGAGTATGCCTTCACCGTCATCTGTCACGCCGCCAGCGCCATACCGGAGGAAAACGCACATGGCCAACTCAAATGGGTCTGGTACTGGATTGGCACGGCATACCTCAGTGAGGAGGGGACATTGGTCAAGGACGGACTGTGGCAGTTCTACAATTCCGTCGATGTGCTGGACCCCGTCATCGCGGACAAGGACGCCGATGACGATGGCTTCCCGGATGAGGGCGTCGTGCCGCTGTTGTGCGGGCCCTGGCCGATGGAATCGAAACGGGTGCAATTGCAGCCACAAGCCGTGAAAGAGGAGGCCGATTTCTACTATTGACATACAGACTCCAGATCCTCCAGGCAAAAATACAACCCGTGGCGAGACGGCATTCGACGGCTGTCTCGCCATTTGCTGTATGGACCATCGCATGTTGATCCTTATACGACAGAAAAGACCCAAAAAGAGCCTCCCGCTGCGCAAAATCCGCGTTCCTTGCTGTACTTACACGTGAAGACTCATCGCTGGATGAGAACACATCATCAGACTCTCGCCTGCAAGGGCAGAAAGGAAGGGACATTGTGAGTTGTTCATATTGTGAGAGAATCAGGTTCATGTTGGTTGGAGTGGTGGTCGCTACGGCGCTGGGCGGAGGCAGTGCCAACGCGGATTTCATCTTCGGCGCGCCCGTCAACCTTGGGCCGCCAGTGAGCAGCCCGTACGCTGATGGCATTACATGTATAACGGCTGATGGTCTGGAGATGTACATCTCCTGCCTTAACAGGCCGGGAGGCCTGGGTGGTTGGGATATCTGGGTGTCGAGGAGAGAAACGGTCAACGACGACTGGGGCGAACCGGAAAATCTTGATTCACCGATCAATACAGGGGAAGGTGATAGCGATGCGAACGTTTCGTCTGACGGTTTGGAGATGTACTTTACGGCGTACAAAAGGCCGGGAGGACATGGTGATTCCGACATATGGGTGACCCGACGCGTCACCCGGAACGATCCCTGGGCCCAGCCGGAGAATTTAGGATCCGGTATAAACACTTCGGGTTACGAGCATTATCCCAGAATTAGCACGGATGGGCTGGAACTCTACTTCAGTTCCAGTCGGTCCGGTGGTTATGGTTCTGAAGACATATGGGTGACTACACGCGTCGCGAAGACTGATCCCTGGGGAAACCCCGTCAATCTCGGGCCTCCGGTCAATAGCTCGGCCAGTGAAGACTTTCCTTCCCTCTCCTCCGACGGTTTGCTGCTCTTCTTTTCAGAAAACAGGGATTCCGGTCCGCTCCAACCCGGCGGTTACGGTGGGCCGGATCTGTGGGCAGCAAGGCGTGCGAGTGTATCTGATTCCTGGGGTACGCCTGTGAATCTTGGGGCGATGGTGAATACTGCATATCTTGATTGCGGCGCAACACTCTCACCTGATGGACAGGCGCTCTATTTCACCTCTGAACGGCCTGGTGGACTCGGTGGGCCGTACGGCGATATCTATCAAGCACCGATCATCCCCATCGTTGACTTCAATGGCGACGGCGAAGTGGCTATTGAGGACTTGGCTCTACTCATCGACAACTGGGGCCAAAGCGAGCCTTTGTGTGACATTGGCCCCATGCCCTGGGGTGACGGGATCGTGGATATCCAGGACCTGGAGGTCCTGATGAGCCACTGGGGACAAGAAGTGCAGGACGGTACGTTCCTGGCCCACTGGAAGCTGGATGAGACAGAGGGCGTGATCGCCTTCGACAGTGCCGGCAGCCACGAAGGCACCGTGATAGGCCTGCCCGCGTGGCAGCCTGCCGGCGGCGTGGTGGATGGGGCACTGGAGTTCGACGGAATGACCTTTGTCCTCGCGGGCTATGTCCTCAACCCGTCAGATGGCCCCTTCAGTGTGTTCGCCTGGGTCAAAGGTGGTGCCCCCGGCCAAGCGATCATCGCCCAACAGACAGGTGCCGACTGGCTGTCGTCCGATCCCGCTACGGGTGCACTCATGACAGGGCTCAAGAGCGGAGGTCGCTTGGGTAAAGCGTTGCACTCAGACGAGATCATTACCGACGGTAACTGGCACCGCGTGGGCTTCACCTGGGACGGCTCCAATCGCCGACTCTACGTTGATGACGTCCTCGTTGCCGAAGCCACGCAGGATGGGCTGGCAGCCTGTTACGCGGGGCTCGCAATCGGTTGCGGCAAGAACATGACGCCCAGCAGCCTCTTCACCGGCCTGATCGACGACGTCCGCATCTACAACCGCGAGGTCAAGCCGTAGCACGGACGCCTCCCTTCGCAGTCGTCCAGGGGCCGGTGGCACCTTCGACCGCCGGCCCTTTCTCATTCCCCGCAGTGCAGACCTAGTCCGTCGTCTGACGCCGTCGCCCCTCCCATGGCCGGGCCTTTCCACTTCGTTGCGCTCATGATGACATCGCACGGGGGGTGGACAGCAGGGGGGCCCGGCCGGCAAGGCACGCCCGAGGACGCCCCCCGGATCTGGAGGGAAACACCCACACCGCTGGCCGAAACGAGTACACGGTCCATTGGCAGCCATATGCTGATTCTCATGGGGCAGAAAAAAACCGGAAAGAATCTCTCGCTGCGCAAAACCGGAATTCCTTGCTGTACTTGATAGTGGAAGCCTGGATCGACAAGCGGTGACAAGATCGCCCAGGTCTCCAATGCTGCAGCACGTTGAAACAGACTTGCAAAGTAAAGGTTGAATTCCGGAAATTGTCCAGAAAGGAGCCAGAAAATGGAGTCTCAGCGAACAACCAGACACGTATTGTGCGTTGCCCTTCCCATTGCCATGCTGTGTGGCACTGTCTACGCCCAGCCCGACTTCTTCGACGATTTCAGCGATGGGAACATGACGGATGGCTTGCCGGTGAACTGGATCTATGCTGTGGACGCCGCGGTCGGAACGGCGGGATATGGGGCGGCGGACGTAGATGGTGCATCCTACATTTACCGCGATGTGTCCATCAGCGTACAGATCAAAAGGATCTCGGACCACACCAACAATCAGTGGGTATCAGGACTTACCTGCCGATGGAGTGAGGGGCCAACCGGCGGCTATTGGATCGAGGTCAGACCGCCCAACAGGTTCTTGTTCGGCCACCAACATCGCAACATCTTGCGCAGTGCAACTCTTCCATTCGATGTGGACGAGACGGAGCTGATCATCCGTGTGGATGCCGTCGGCGATCAGCTCAAGGCTTGGTGCTGGCCGGCCGACGAGCCCATGCCCGAGGAGCCGCAGATCTCCCTTGTGGACAACGTGGCGCCTGAGGGCCCGATGGGATTCTACTACTCGACTCGGGGAGGCGAGGCCATCTACCGCTGGGTGAAGGTGGAGTCGCTGGACGTGCC
>CBFDDG010000117.1:0-11231 GCA_965603505.1 uncultured Phycisphaerae bacterium
AAGCGGGCCGCCGTGAGCTTGACATTTGACGATGCCCGACCGAGCCAGTTGGATGCCGGCGTCCCGATGCTCGATGCCTACGGCTTCAAAGCGACGTTCTACATCTCGACGGCGCGGGCTCAGGAGCGTCTCTCCGAGTGGAAGGACGTGTTCGCAACGGGTCACGAAATCGGCAACCACTCCATGCGTCATCCGTGCACGGGCAACTTCTCGTGGGCCCGGGAGAAGGCCCTCGAAGATTATACACTGGCGCAGATGGCCGCGGAGCTGGATGAAGCAAGCGCAGAGATCGAGGCGATGCTGGGCGTCCGCCCGCTCACGTTCGCCTATCCCTGCGGCCAGAAATACGTTGGGCGGGGCAGGGAGCTGAGAAGCTACGTGCCGCTTGTCGCCGAGCGTTTCCTGGCCGGTCGCGGTTGGCGTGATGAGGGGGCCAACGATCCGGCGTTCTGCGATCCGGCCCAACTGATGGCCATGGAGCTCGACGGCCTCAGCTTCGAGCAGTTCAAGGCGCTGGTCGATCAGGCGGCTGAGCGGGGCCTCTGGCTGGTCCTCTGCGGCCACGAGATCGGGCCCGGCGGCCGGCAGACGACGCGCATCGATACACTGCGTGCATTCTGTGAATATGCCCAGGACCCGCGTAACGGTCTCTGGGTCGATACCGTAGCCAACATCACGCGTTATGTGATGGAGCACAGGAGCGCCGTCGACTGAAACCCGGGACACGGAAACAGGAGGAAACCACGCTATGAATACGCGAACCGTCATTCTTGAATTGGTGTTATGCGCAGGGGTCCTTCCGCTGCCGGCGCGCGTGTCGGCCGATACGGCGGGGAACGCGCTGTACCGTGATTTTTCGCAGCCTGTCGACGTCCGTGTCGAGGACCTTCTGAGCCGCATGACGCTCGCCGAGAAGATCGGACAGATCAACATGCCGTGCCTCTACAAGCGCGAGCTTGGCGAGGGCGTGAAAGACAAGATGGAGGGGAGCCGGCGATTCACCCTGGGCCGCAGTGAGCCGGGCATCGGGCCGGCCGGCGGCTTCTTCACGATGGCCAACCATATCCTGCTGGAGGGACCGGCGCAGCAGGCCAAGTTCTTCAACGAATTGCAGGAATTAGCGATCCGGCAAACGCGACTCAGTATCCCTTTGCTCCAGACCGAGGAGGGCACTCACGGCTTGATGTGTTCTCTCGGTACGATTTTTCCCGAAGGACCGGGCCTGGGCAGCATGTGGAACCTCGACCTGATCTGGGAGATCTACGCCGCAGCGGCGGCCGAAGCGCGCGCCGTGGGCATCCAGCAGTTGTGTACGCTGGTGGTCGAGCCCATCCGTGACCCTCGCCTCGGCCGGAATCAGGAGGCGTACAGCGAGGACCCGTTCTTCTGCGCCCAAATGGCCCAGACGATCGTCCGGGCCGTGCAGGGCAAGGATATCGCTTCGCCGGAAAACGTGGTGGCCGTCCTGTGCCACTATCCGGGCCAGAGCCAGCCGGTCAGCGGCCTGGAGCGGGGCGCCATGGAGATCTCGGAGCGGACCTTGCGGGAGGTCTTTTTGCCGCCCTGGGTGGCGGGGGTCAAGAAGGCCGGAGCCCTCGGTGTCATGGCCACCTACCCGGCTATCGACGGCGTGCCCGTTCACGGCTCCGAGTGGATTCTCACGCGAATCCTGCGCGAGGAGCTTGGCTTCCAGGGGCTCGTCCTGAGCGAAGGCAACGGCATTGAGACGCTCCTCTATACGCGTCTGGCCAGGGACTATCAGCAGGCCGGTGCGCTGGCCCTGCGGGCCGGCGTCGATGTCGGCATCTCGTATGAGCCCGGCTATATGCAGGACATGGCCGAGAACATCGAGCAGGGGCTTGTCCCTGAGGCCTTGCTCGATCGCGCGGTCGGTCGCATCCTGAAGCTGAAGTTCAGGCTCGGGCTATTTGAAAACCCCTCCGTTGACGCGGCCCGGGCGGAGCGGGTCGTTCACAGTTCCAACCATCAGGAATTGGCCCTGCAGGCGGCTCGTGAGAGCATCGTCCTGCTCAGGAATAAGGGCAATCTGCTGCCGTTGAGCAAGGACGTCGGCTCGATTGCCGTCATCGGTCCGAATGCCGATCACGAGAAGAATCAGTTGGGCGATTACGTCTCGCTGACGGTTTTGCAGGAGATCACGACGGTCCTTGAGGGGATCAGAGCGGCCGTCGCGCCCGGCACGAAAGTCGAGTACGTCAAAGGCTGTGAGGTCGTGGGTACGAGCGGCAACGAGATCGCGCGGGCCCGGGAAGCAGCGAGGCGGGCCAAAGTCGCCGTCGTTGTCATCGGCGAAAACGAGTGGCGGTCCGGCAACAAGAGGGGAACGGACGGCGAGGGCTACGACGCGGCAACGCTCGAACTGACGGGGCTTCAGCTCGATCTCGTCCAGGCCGTTTGCGAGACGGGCACGCCCACCGTGGTCGTTCTGATCAACGGCCGGCCGCTGGCGATTCGTTGGATCGCCGAGCACATCCCGGCCGTGGTCGAGGCATGGCTTCCCGGCGAGAAGGGCGGGCAGGCGGTGGCCGACGTTCTCTTCGGCGACTGCAATCCGAGCGGGCGGCTTTCCGTGACCTTCCCACGTCATGCGGGACAGTTGCCCGTCTACTACAACTCCAAGCCGTCGAAGTCGTACTGGATCGAGCACGGCTGGGGCAAGCCGTACGTGGACATGAATCCGTTGCCGTTGTACGAGTTTGGCCATGGGTTGAGTTACACGACCTTCGCATACGAGAATCTGAAGATCGAGCCCAGGACTGCCGGAACCGGTGCGACGATCCGGGTCAGTGCGGATGTCACAAACACGGGGGACCGGCGGGGAGCCGAAGTGGTGCAACTGTATCTCGACGATCTCATCAGCACTGTGGTCACGCCGGTCATGCAGTTGCGGGGATTTCAGAAGATCTATCTACGGCCCGGGGAGAAGAAGACCGTCAGTTTCGCGCTCACGCCGGAGCATCTCGCGTTGCTGAGCCGCCATCTGGAGTGGGTCGTCGAGCCCGGCGCGTTCAAAGTCATGCTCGGCCATTCATCAACGGATATCCGCCTGACGGGGACCTTTGAAATCACAGACTGAGCAAGACCGGATCGCTACCGAATGCTCGCGGTCACGGACTCCGGCCTCTCACCCCTTGCACTTCGCGGCAAATCCGCTATCCTCTGGGCTTTCGCCCACGGCTTGGGCCTTTGGAGATCGGCAGGGTATCGATGAATCAGCGGTCGCTCAGAGTGCAATGGATACAACTGATCGTCCTCTCCGGCGGTCACTTCCTGGTGGACATGTTCGGGAACGTTCTTCCGGCCATCCTGCCCGCCATTCGCGGGGAGTTCGCCATATCGCTGTCCGTCGGCAGTTTCGTTCTGGCGGCGCTGACGCTGACGTCGAATGGCGTTCAGTTGTTGACGGGGCACATGAGATCGGACAAGACTCGCCCCCTTTTCCTTCACGTCGGCATGATTCTGGCCGCGGGGATATGCCTGATGGCATTGGCGCCGAGATCCCCGGCCGGGGTCCTTCTGCTCATCGGCCTCGGCATCGTCAGTGGTTCCGGGATTGCCATTGCCCATCCGGAAGGGCTCCGGGGCGTACACACGCTCGACCGGATTTCGCCGGCCCTGAGCACGGCGGTCTTCATGACGTCGGGCTTCTTCGGTTTCGCCAGCGGTGGGGCCATCTCCGCTATCCTCGTCGAGTCGTACGGGTTGAAGGGCCTGTATCCGCTTGTCCTTTGTCCCATTGTCGGTATTCTTGCGATCCAGTTGTCGAGAGTGCATCTTGCGGTAGATCGCAAGGAGGCGCAGACGACCGACCGGCGGGCCGTGCCCCGTTCCAATGGCCTGGCATTCTGGCGAGTGCTGCTCATCGGTCTTCCGGCGGCAGTCTCGACAACGGTCATCCTGCTGTTGATTCCAACGTATCTCGACGGCCTGGGGTTCGGGCTGACATTTGGCGGCTTCTCGACCGCGATGTTCGGGTGGGGCGGCGTCATAGGGCCATTCGTTTGGGCGGCGATCGCTCACCGGAAGGGTGACCTGCCAAGTGCGGCCTGGGCTTTTCTGTTGTCGGTTCCCTTTGCGATCCTGTATTTCGTATTCGTTGAATCCAAGGCGGCCACCTGGCTGTTGTTCGGCGTGGGTTTCTCGTCTATGGCCGCCTACATCCTGACGATCACATTAGCCAGAGAGGCATGGGGTCTGCGCCTCGGGCAGCGTATGGCGTTTGTCGTCGGCGGCACGTGGGGCATCGCCATGGTCATCTTCCTGATGCTCGCTCCCGTGGCCGACCGGGTGGGCGCCGGCCCTATCTTGATGCTTACGCCGGCCGGATATCTGGTCTCGGGCCTTCTGGCCCTGCACCTGTTGCGCCGGCATCCTGAGCTTGCCAAGCGTTACCGCGCCGCCCGAATCCTCGATCTGCCCGGCGAGGAGCACACGCCTGTATAGGCGCTTTAACAAGGCGACCGCGTCAACGCCGAATACGATCCTTATGTAAGAAAGGTTAAGATGAATAGCGGTAACCGAATCTGCATACTCCTGCTGGCGATTCTTCTGCTGACAGCGGCGGCTGCAACCGAATCGAGGCAAGTAGACCGCGTAGCGGAGGACGCGGGCGCCCCCGTCGCCCGACTGATGCAGAATATCCCGGCAGACTTTCCGCGTTTCGAGTTTGCGGGTCATGCCCAGCAGGCCGATCTGCTGACGCATTACCTGTGGTACCATTTTCACCATCGCCCCGGCAACGGCCTGACCCTCTTCAACAAGGAGTACCTGCTCACCTCCGACATCTGGCTCGGCAATGCGCGTCCGCGCGGTTCGGACAGGCCCATTCAGGAAGTCCACCGCTCGCTGCTGCTGGGCATGCAGATGGATGATGAGGGATACGTGCTCACGCATCAGCATTTCTCCCATGCCCACGACCACGGCTGGCCGTTTCCTCTCTGGACCCAGTCGGACAACCATCCCGACCGTGTGAAGGGCAAGACCTTCGGCTGGCATTTCCAGCCGCTGGACAAAGTCCCCGGCTGGGCGGGCGGCCATCTGCGCCGTTGGAAACGGGACGAGTACGCGGGCGAGAAGGCAACTGCACTGTGGGAGCGGCACAATCTCCGCTCGCTGGGAATGGAGAACAACCGCTGGCAGCTTGAAACGACGGGCCCTTCTCCAACCCTCATTACTCCGGCCGGGTACTCCATCGAGGCGTTCCAGTCGCCGTATCTGCAATTGCGCTGGCGGCGTCAGGGCGAGCCGAAGAATCATGCCCTTCCATATGTCGAATGGCTGCGCGAGGGCGATAGCGAATTTGACGTGGATCGTCGCGTGCATTTCCGTCCGGAGAAGACACCGCTATCGCGCGATTGCCACCATTCCATCATAACAATGCATCGGCATCCCAAATGGACGGGCCGGATCGAGCGAATCCGAATCTGCCTCGGTCCGGGCGAGTCCAGCGGCCGGTTTGAGATCGATTCGTTTTTCACCGTCTACGACACGCGTCATACGATCAACAATCCGATCTTCATTCTGGCAAGCGCGCGGTACTTCAACTGGACCGGCGACCTGGATTTCCTGCGGCAGCAGATCAATCGGATGCGATTGGCCCTGCGTTATCAGCAGACCGTGATGGGCGGCCTGGAGCACAAGCACATCCGCAATTCGTGGCCGGGCCACGACGGTCTGCCCGGCTTCGTTCGGGACCCGGACGGCAAAGTGACGGTCCGGGGCGGCCACGGCATCGGAAACAACTATTGGGACTTGATGCCGTTCGGGTGGGATGATCTGTACGCAACAAGTCAATACCATGCCGCGACACTGGCGATGGCGGATCTCGAGCGGGCGATTGAGGACAACCCGGGTTGGGGCATGCCTTTGGGCGCATTGAGGCTGGCCCCTGGGCCGCTCCGCGGGCACGCCGCCGAAGTCAGGAGGGTCGCGAATGAGTTGTTCTGGAATAGCGACACCGGGCGGTTCTTCGCCAGCATCGACAAGGAGGGACGCCGCTACGATTACGGCTACACGTTCCTGAATCTCGATGCCATCTGGTACGGCCTGCCTTCCGAGGATCACGCACGCTCCATCATGGACTGGATCGCCGGTCGGCGAATCGTGCGGGGCGACACATCCCAGGGCGAGGACATCTATCACTGGCGGTTCGGCCCGCGCGCGAGCACCATGCGGAATGTCGATTGGTATGGCCAGGGCTGGCACGGCCCGGAATCGATCCCGTGGGGCGGGCAGGTCCAGGACGGCGGGGCCGTACTGGGCTTCAGCTTCTACGACCTGTGGGCCCGGCTGAAGGACCTCGGGCCGGACGACTGCTGGCAGCGACTTGTCGAGATCCTCGCCTGGGAGAAGGACGTCCATTCGGAGGGCGGCTATCGCAAGTACTACGAAGGCGGAAAGCGGGGCACCACGCTGCAAGGCGGCGGCACGGCAGGGGGCCTCGGCATCGACCACGAGTTCTATGAGAGCAGTCTGCTGCCTTCCATCGTTGTCTATGGTTTTCTCGGTCTTGAGGCGGACCCGTCGGGGGTCCTTCACATCCGGCCGCAGTTGCCTAAAAGCTGTCCCCGAATGGGCCTCCGCAATATCCTGTATCATGGCCTGCGTCTGGACGTCGCCGCGACGGAGGAACGCATCGAGATCACGCTCAAGGACCCGCCCATCGATCCTGTCCAGGTCGTCCTGGAGGGGGCGTGGAAGGAAGAGACGCGCGATCAGGCAGGGCCCGTGTTTTCCCTGCCCGACGTAGGGACATACCGGTTCCGGCGAAATCGATGAAGGGCTGAACAGGCCGTAACATCGCCGCTTATTTGTGTCGGGCGGCCAGGTCTTCGAGGCGCACTGCGTCTTCTTTCGTGTACGTCCCCACGCGCGTTCGCTCCAGCTCTTCGACGTAGCCGCCTGTGCCCAGCGCTTCGCCCAGGTCCCGCGCGAACGACCGCACGTAGAATCCCGGACCGGTCACCAGTCTCACGTCCAGATAGGGCCATGAGTAACTGAGAACCTCGATTTCCTTCGTCTCTACTTCCCTGGCGGACAGGGGAACCTCTTTCTTTGCTCGGGCGAACTCGTATGCGGGTCGGCCGCCGACTTTGACGGCGGAAAACCGGGGCGGCCGCTGGCTGATCCTGCCTTTGAAACTCGCCGCCGCCTGCTGCACTTGCTCCTGGGAAGGAATCTGCGAGCAATCCACCGCTTCTTTGTCTCCCTCCCGGTCGTCGCTCGTGCTTCGCCAGCCCAGCTTGATGCGGGTCAGATACTCCTTCTCGGTGCCGGCGACCGAGCCAAGCTGCTTCGTTGCCGCTCGGCCCACCCCGACGACCAGCACTCCCTTGGCGCATGGATCCAGTGTGCCGGCGTGGCCTACCCTCCTGATCCCTGTCACCCTTCTGACGGCGTCGACGACGTCGTGGGACGTCATCCCCTCTCTTTTGTACACGGCAAAGATGCGTTCCTGTGGGATCATTGCGTTCATTTCCGGCCGTGAGAAGACACTGCACTTCGGTGGCTCACAACGCGTGGCGCACCTCTGCGGAGCGATTGTAGGCCGAGCGTGTCGCCGGATCAACGAACTGTCTGCGATTTCTTCGCCGATGCCGGCGAGCCCGTCGCAGGAATTGGGTCGGATAACGTCTGGACAGAGGACCGGTGAATCTGCTATAATCTTATGGATGATCCGCATGATGACGTACGGATTGGGGGATGTGGCATTTGCAGTGGCGGCAATCTCGCGCTGCTGGGACAGAGGCAGGAGGAATGATAATGTGTGATTCGATGCGTCCGTATCGAAAACCTCATGGTGATAGTGTGCGAACGATTTTCCGGAATGTGCTTCTGGTTGCTGTTTGCCTGCCGATGTCAATCGTTTCGGCCCAGTATGGCGGGGGCAGCGGCACAGAGGGCAGTCCCTTTCTCATCACCACGGCGGAGGAATTCGCCGCGATCGGCGACAACGCCGCGGACTGGGACAAGCATTTCAGGCTGATGAACGATATCGACCTGTCCGGCTACAGCGAGGCGAACTTCCACCTCATCGGGCACTGGGTTGGCCTGGGGTCGACGGAGAACCGCCCGTTTGCAGGCGTCTTTGAAGGCAACGGGAAGGCCATTGTCAACTTCCGGTACAAGGATATCCATCTGGAGTATCTGGGTCTGTTTCAGCATGTCGTGGGGACCATCCGGAATCTCAAGCTCGTTCGTGCGACGGTGATCGGCGGCGGGTTCGGGACGGGGGCCCTCATCGGGTACCTGGAGAAGGGCGGCATCTCCGGCTGCTCCGCCGTACAGGTAGACGTCTCGGGCAACTGGCGAGTAGGCGGGCTGGTGGGATCGACGGAGGGACTCATTCACAGTTCTTCTTCGACAGGCCAGGTCTCAGGCGTCCAATATGTCGGCGGACTCATCGGATACATCAACGGGCAGGGAACCGTTGCCTTCTCCTATTCGAAAGCCGACGTCGTCGGCAGCGAAAGCGTCGGGGGCCTCGTGGGCGCCACCGCAAAGGTAGAGAGCCTTGTCGATTCCTGCTACGCTATGGGCAGGGTCGATGGCGGCGTGAACGTGGGCGGATTGGTCGGCCAGGTCATCATGGGCACCGTTTTCAAATGCTTCTCCACCGGGGAGGTTTCCGGCAACGATTACGTTGGCGGTTTGGTGGGACACAAGAGGAATCTGGACGAAGCGGTGGTGATGGGCTCCGTATGGGATACCGAAACCAGCAAGCAGGCGGAGAGTCCCGGTGGGGTGGGCAAGACGACCGCCGAGATGAAGTCCTATGATACCTATGCGGCGTTTGCCTGGATGTTTCCGCAGCAGTGGGTCTTATGGTGCGAGGGAGTGAATTATCCGGTCCTGACGTGGCAGATGCCGGCCGCCGACGTGACCTGCCCGAACGGCGTGGATTTCCGGGACTTCGCCCGGTTCGCTCTCGACTGGCGCCGCGACGATTGCCGAGCCTTCGATGCATACTGTTACGGGTCGGACCTCGATGAATCCGGCTCCGTCGATCCTCGCGATCTGGCGTCGTTCGCCGAGAGCTGGCTGGTCGGTGTCGATTAGGCGAATGGGCGAGCGTTTCTACGCCGCCGCTTGATTCCCAAGTGGATTCCAGGCAGGGCAATCACTCGGCGATATAGGCGGGGCCGCGACGGTCTACCACGGCCCCGCGACGACAACCGATTTATTCACCCTGGGATACGTCTGCTGTCGGCCGTTACCGCGGAACCACCTTGATGGTCACCGTGGCCACGTGTAGATTCGATGTGCCGCCGGGCACGCCCAGCAAACTGGCGTTCTTCAATTTCGCGCAGATGGTAGCCGTGCCGCCCGGCACACTCATGTCGGCGGGTGCAATGCTGCACGAGTAGTCACCGGGCACGGCGCCCGTTGCTGCGATGGCGCAACTGAGAGTCAGGTCGAAATTGCAGCGCACAACCATATCCGTACAGCCTTCGTATTCGCGGATGGACTTTTGCTGGAGCTTGATCGTGAGCTTGTCCTGATCCAGGACCTGCACGTAGAACCCGACGTCCATGATGACAGGGAAGGTCGCGAGTTCCTGTGGGATGAACTCTGTGGGCCATTCATGAATCTTGATCTCACCGGCTTGGCCGGAGACGGCCAGCAGGCACAATATCGCTGCTGATAAGAGCAGATTCCGCGTCATCGTAGGCTCCTTTCATCTTACCCTCGCTCCGTTGGGGTCGGAACGACCGCAGGGCGCGGATTCATCTGCCGGATTACCCCACCTCCATGAGGGTCTTTACCTCCTGATATTCTTACGGCTGGTGTCACCAACGGTTCGTAAATCCCGGCACAAATGACGTGGCTATGTTATGTTGGCCTGGAAACGAATCGCAACGGCCGGGTTGCACCGGTCGGTCGCGCTGATACAATACGGTGAATTGGGTCCTTTAACTGGATGGAGTTATGGGAGATCTCGATTCTTCATTGGTCGGCAGAACGGCGTTGATCACCGGCGCGGCGCGGCGTCTGGGCCGGGCCCTCGCCATGACCTTGGCGCAGCAGGGAGTCCGCGTCGTCGCGCACTACAACCGGTCCAATCGGGAGGCGGCCCTTCTGTGCCGTGAGATTCGCAACATCGGTGGCGAGGCGTGGCAGGTCGGAGGCGACCTGATGGATGCAGGCCGGACGGAGGCGATCTTCCAGGAGGCGGCCGCCCAAGCCGGCACGGTGGACATCCTCATCAACAGCGCCTCTATTTTCGAGCAGGACACACTCTGGGACGCGAGCGAGCAATCCCTATGGCGCAATCTTCGAATTCACGCCGTGGCGCCTCTGGTTCTGGCTCGGGAGTTCGCCCGGCAGGCGAAGGCGGGCCATATCATCAATCTGCTCGATACACGCGTCACCGTCTATGACAGCAAGCACGCTTCCTATCATATCAGCAAGCGCGTCCTGTTGACGCTGACCCGCATGCTCGCCCTGGAGCTGGCTCCGCAGATTGCCGTGAATGCCATCGCACCCGGGTTGATCCTGCCGCCGGCAGGGAAGGATGAGAGCTACCTGGAAGAGCTGGCTCATACGAATCCACTGCAGCGCTACGGAAAGCCGGAGGACGTCGCCCAGGCCGTGCTGTTTCTCCTGCGCAGTCGCTTTATCACAGGTCAGGTCATCTTCGTCGACGGCGGCTACCACATGAAAGGGCATGTGTATGACTGAGAATCGCGCAGACTCGGCGGCGGATCGGATCTTCATTCGTGACCTGCTGATTCGCTGCATCATCGGCATCGAAGCGCACGAGCGGGAAGAGAAACAGGATATCCTCGTTCATATTACGTTGGATGCCGACCTGCGCCGAGCCGGACGCACCGACGCGATTGAGGACACTGTCGACTACAAAGTCCTCAAGAAGCAGATCCTTCGTATGGCGGAGAATTCGCGGTTTCGTTTGATCGAGGCGCTGGCCCAGAGAATTGCGGGTGAATGTCTCAAGGACGACCGGGTCCGGCGCGTCCACGTCGTGGTGGAGAAGCCGGGGGCGCTTCGCTTCGCTCGGACGGTCGGCGTGGAAATCACCCGCAGCAGGAACGGTAGCGGTGAGCCGAACGCATAGCATGTCCGTCGCCTTCGTTTCCGTCGGTGCAAACATCGAGCCCGAGCGAAATATCCGTGCGGCCTTGGTGGCTCTTCAGGAGCGAACGCGAGTTGTGGGCTCATCGACATTCTATCGCACGGAGCCGATTGGGCGG
>CBFDDG010000118.1:0-11223 GCA_965603505.1 uncultured Phycisphaerae bacterium
GAGCACATCCGCAGCGTCATCGGCAACGAGGTCGAGCTGCTCCACGACATTCACGAGCGCATCCCGCCGATCGAGGCGATCAACCTGTGCAAACAGCTTGAGCGGTACCGGCCGTTCTTCATCGAGGACCCGTTCTCGCCCGAGGACAACGGCTACTTCAAGCTGCTTCGCCAGCAGACCTGCGTGCCCATCGCAATGGGTGAGCTGTTCAACAATCCGCACGAATGGGTGGGCCTGATCTCGGAGCGGCTCATCGATTTCATCCGCGTGCACATCTCGCAGATCGGGGGGCTGAGCGTGGCTCGCAAGATCGCGGCCCTGGGCGAGTGGTTCAACGTCCGCAGCGCCTGGCACGGCCCGGGCGACGTCTCGCCGGTCGGCCACGCCGCCAACGCTCATCTCGACCTGGCCATCTGGAACTTCGGGATCCAGGAAGCCGTCAACTTCAACGACAGGACGCGCGAGGTCTTCCCGGGCTGTCCGACGATGGAAAACGGCTACATGCACGTCAACGAGGCCCCCGGCCTCGGCGTCGATATCAACGAGGAGCTCGCCGCCAGGTTCCCGCTTCCGGATCACCCCGGTTACTGGGAGCCCGTCCGCAGACCCGACGGCACCGCCGTGCGACCGTAGCCGCTTACCACAGGTTCTTTCTGGCCGCGGGCTTTTGCAGGTGGGCGGCGAGGGCCTTCTGGCGGAGTTCGTCGCCGAGCGGCGTGGGCGAGTGGTGGAAGAGGGCCTGTACGACGTTGTCATATTCCCTCAGTGCGGTCAGTGCGTCCGACCATTGCTGCGGGTGCTCCTGTCGAATCGATTCGGCCAGGTCCAGGCAGATGGCGTAGTAGGCGGCGCGGGCCAGTTGCTGCTTTGAGGCGGGCCGCGCGATGTCGTTATGGATTTGGCTTTGCAGCTTCTCCCTTAGAGCGGCCGTCTGTGCGGCGGGGCTTTCCATGGCTTGAAGACATGCGGGACGCTGCGCGTGGATTCGGTAGACGGGTCGGCCGTCTTGCAGCGATCTATCGCCGCCTTGTTCGAGGATGAGCTTCTCCGCTAAGTCGATGAGGCGGTCGGCGAAGCTTGTGATCGTCTCGTCTTCGGGCATGTTCTCGCGGGTGGTGTTCCTGTACCGGTCCACGATGGTCCAGCCCCGGGCGAGCATCCAGCGGTAGCCTTTCATCACACCAACGATTGTGCCGGCCGTGGCGGCGTTGTTGTCCGCGTCCCAGCCGAAGTTGAACGCCGTGATCTGTGTTCGGATGAAGTCGCCCCCGCCGTAGAGTAGGGCCGCGATGGTAGAGCCCGTGTTCAGCTCGTAGCCGTTTCGGTCTCGCATGGCGCCGTCGTGCTTGCTGTACTTTTCCTTCAGAAGCCGGCGGGTGGTCCGCCAATCGTCCGGATGTTCCTCGTGCCAGCCTCGCACGTCCCGGACGATTTGGAAGATGCTGCTGTCGGGGTCCACGGCTGAAAGCCCGTCGTCGAGAAGCGCGTTGACATCATCCTCAACAAACGCCATCGCGATCATGCTCGTGAATAGCTGCGTGGTCTGGGCGGGCTCGCCGTCGATGGTGACGCGGGTGTAGTTCAGGGCGATTCGAGCGGCGGTCTGCGGCATGGCCGGGGCGATCAGGCCAAACGTTTCGCAGATGAACTGGCCCGAGATGTTGAAATCCGCCCACGGATTGAATACGCGCATTCCCGTCCAGGGCGGCTCGATCCCTAAATCCATCAACTGCCGGGCGTACTGGTTCGAGCACCAGATCCGCTGGTTGATGCGTTCCCGCCACAACCGGCTGATCCGCTCCGGCGGCAGGAGAAGGCAGTTCTCATCGGCCATCACCTTGATGTAGACCCATTCGAAGTCCGTGTCGTCGTCCGTCCAGGCCCCTTCGGGCAGCGCCGGCGTGTACTCCGTGACGTTGCCCGGCTCGGCGATGTACTTCATCTCGTGGGGCAGGCCGTTGAGATTGCCGAGGATCTGGCCGAGCAGGCCGCCGCGGATCTTGTCCCGCAGGGTTTCTGCGGTCAGGCTGGGACGCTGCCGAATGCGCTCATTCGCTTCGGCAATCGCCTTTAGTTGATCGCTGCGCCTGTTATCAACGCGCACGTTCCAGGCGGTCTGTCCCTGGAAGTCGAACACCCACAGAGCGGCCAGCGGGACCTCCATCGTCTCAACGGCGTGCAAGAGCGTCCGAAACTTCCGAACCGGCTCGGTTCCATCGCCCGGGACGCCGAACTCGCCGACGAACAAGGGTTTGCTTTGTGCTTGTGCCACCCGGAGGGCCTCGGTGAGACGATCCGTCGCATTCTCGTAGACGTGCACGCTGATCGTATCGGCCGGGTCCGGATTGTCACCCGCTAAGATTTCGGCGAACTGCTCGGGCGAATCCTTATCCCACCTGCCCTCGTGCATCTGGTGCCACGCCGAGATTCGGGGAATCGAATTGCCCGTGGAGATTATTCGCATTCGATCGTACCTGCGGACCTCTTTCGCGAACTCGCGAAAGGCCGTGCGCACCATCTCGTGTGTGAGTATGTCCCGTTCGCTGCGGGTCTCGGGTGTCCCCAGTGAAGGGACAATCTTCGGCAGATGTTCCTTGGCATTGGGCAGATCGGCCCGCAGATTGTATTCGTTGCCGAACTCCCAGCCCCAAATGGCCGCGGAGTTCAGATATCGCGTCACGACCTCGTGGGTGTAGGTGTGCATGAATGCGTGCGTCTTACTCGCGGGATTGCCCCACTGGTCGCACGGCTCGTGCACGAGATCGCAGACCGTGGGCATATACCAGAACAAGCTCGGGATCAGGCCGATGCCGTGTTTTTCCGCCGAGCGAACGACGCCGTCCAGCAGGGCAAAGTACTTCGCCTTGTTCGTTGCGTACAACTCCATATCCTTCGGCCAGAAACCCGTGCACATGAAGCGGGCGAACGGAATCCCATTCTCGGCAAGGACCCGAAATCCGGCGTCGTACGAGGTGTCATTGGGGTCCTTAAGCGTTCGCGAGAAGGCATCGAAATAGTTGACCCCGATCCCGCGAAAGGGAAGTCCGTCTTTGATCAGGACTCCATCGGCGCGGACGCGGAGACCCTGCGCATGTTGCCGTCCCGACGATCCACCGGCCACGATTGCAGCCGTCAGAATGCAGAGCCATGGTGAAATAGTCATCCGCGCCAGTCTCCTCTTGGTTCACTGGATTTCTGCGATTTGTGACGGCCCCAAGATTAACCGGCAGCCGGACCGCTGGCCAGTGGATTCCTGGGCTGCAGACATACCCCAAGCCGGAAGTTGTTGCGAGAGTAGAGGTCCCTGTGTCGCACCACGAGTTGAAGTGTGCGTCTCATGTCGGGGTGCCGGCTCCGTGCGAAGCGAATGGGTGTGGCATCATCCGCTGATGAGTGTCCGGGGCAGCCGGCAAACCCTGGCTGGTGCGGGCGGGGGGGGATTGAGGTTGACCGTATGAGGCGGCTCGACTACAATCACCGTCGCTGAAACTCGCGCGTGGGGCGCGACGTTCGCTCCAAGACACTTGCATGGCTCATTCAAGGAAACGAGGTGGAGACGTATGGAAGCACAACCGACCAACTCACATTTGTCCCGACGCGGCTTTCTGGCGACAACGGCAGCTTCTGTCGCGGCTGCGGGGATCATGGGGGCAGGCTGTATGGACGAACCTATGAGCAAGACGGGTAAAGACAAGATTCCGGTAGGTTTGCAGCTTTATTCGGTCCGCGCGGACTGCGCCAAAGACCTGCCGGGTACGGTCGCGAAGGTGGCGAAGATGGGCTATCAGGGCGTGGAGTTCGCGGGCTACTACGACTACAAGGCCGAGGACCTTCGCAAGCTCCTGGACGACAACGGCCTGGTCTGCTGCGGCACGCACACGGCCATGGACACGCTCTCCGATGCGAATCTGGCTGCGACCATCGAGTTCAACCAGACGATCGGTAACAAGCACCTGATCGTGCCCTGGCTCAAGCCGGACGAGTCCAACCCGAAACAGGGCTGGCTCAAGTACGCCGAGCGCTTCAACGTGCTGGCCGAGAAGGTCAAGCCGCACGGTATGCTCGTCGGCTATCACAACCACGCCCACGATTTTGCCGCCGTCGATGGGACAACGGGCTGGGACCTCCTGGCCGGCAACACCAAACCCGAGGTCATCCTGCAGATCGACACGGGCAACGCCCTGAGCGGCGGCGCCGACCCGCTCGTCTATCTGAAGCGCTATCCCGGCCGGTCCGTCACGGTGCATATCAAGGAATACTCCGAGACCAACAAGAGCGCCCTGATCGGCGAGGGCGACATCGACTGGGGCCAGATCCTGACGCTCTGCCGCACCGTCGGGGGCACCAAGTGGTACATCATCGAGGAAGAGAAAGACGCCTACCCGCCGATTGAGGGCGTCGAGCTTTCGCTGAAGAAATTCCAGGAAGTCCGAGCCAAAAAAGCATAGCACGATGATGTGGATGAGCCCGCGGTTCGGCCCCGCGGCTCTTGGCCTTGAGATCGAAGACCGCAACCCCGGGCGAAGCCGGCGATTCAATCCGCCGCTTCGCCCGGGTTCATTCCCGGACCTGATCATGCCGCGAACCCGAGCCTCGACGGGATGGCCGATGCCGCCCACCTGTGGGAACTCTCGCCAGATTGGCCCAGATGAGCTCTTCAGGGCCAATCGCTGATATGCCCGCTCTATAAGTGAGCAGAGCCGCTGCCCCACACTCTGCCCGCCTGAAGCTTTTTATGTTGACATACTGCTGCTCATTGTGTATAATTGGGCAATATAGAGGAAGTGGGTGGGGGTGTATTTCTTGGCAGCCAGCGTACGGTTGAGGCGTAATTTGCGTCGCACAGAACAACATCACTATGTGGAGGACCGGATATGAAGAGAGCATTAACACTATCGGCGATTCTCTGTGTGGCCCTGGCAGGGTCGCTGCAGGCGGCTGTAGTCATCAATTTCGAGAGCGACCCAACCGGAGCCGTCCCCAACGGATGGATGAGCGCGGATTCGGCGCTGGTTGCATTCTCCGATTCCAGCGGGGCGAACCTCCAGGTGGGCAACTGGCCTGAGAGCAACAACACGAACGCCCTGGGAGTCTTCCCGGATGATCCGAGTTACCTGATCATGGATTTCTCCACGCTGGTGGACTCGCTCCAACTGGATTTCGGCAACGATGATCCGGGCTTTTCCGCTGCGGGCGATCAGGCGCTCCTGACGGTCTTCCTCGGGGGCAGTCAGGTCGGACAGACGGCCGTGGTCATGAACCGTGACGACATCATGAACCAGACCATCGCGGTCTCAGGGGTCGTGTTCGATCGCGCGACGTTCTTCTATAACGTCACACAGGTCGCTGGCCTCATCGAGGTTGTAGACAATATCCAGTTCACTCCGTTCAATGCCGTGCCCGCACCCGGCGCGATGCTGCTCGGCGGCATCGGCACAGGCCTGGTTGGCTGGCTTCGCAGACGCCGCTCGCTGTAGCACCGGCACAAACCCAAACGACACAAGGGCTGCCGGCGAAACCGGCAGCCCTTTCTTCTATCTCCCCCAATCCGGCATACACCCTGCGCGATGAACGTGGTCTCCGACCCAGCCCTGCGGAGGCTCGATTTGTCGTGACCGACGGCACACTGGGTGCGGAGGCGCCGTGGGGTGACTCGTATCAGTCGCCGCCCGAGTATAAGTGCCGGTCGTTCATAAAGCTCTTGTAGGTTTGGTAGTGCTCTGTTTGCTCGTAGCCGATGGGGGCGATGGGGGCGTGGTCGAAGCTGTAAATGGTCGCGCCGGGACAGGCGAGGAGGATCGGGGAGTGAGTGGCGATGAAGCGACTCTGGACGCTGAAGTGGCACCGCCAGTTTGACACCAGCGGTCCCTGGACCAAGCCCGGCGGCGTCCAGCCCGAAGACTGGCCCCAATGGATGGCCGGACTCAAAGACGAGTTCTAGCGATCAGCACCTTTCGGGTGAGCGCGCTTGGCTCATCCTTCGATCGGCTGCTTGCGTTCATGACCGCCGGGAAGCGGTTTGGGCACGTACATGTCCTTGGCTGTGAACCGGCATTGCTGGGCGATCTTTCGGCAGTAGTCCAGGCGTCCGGCGGCTTGCGCCGTTCGGCTGTTGGTGCCGAAGGTAAATCTCAGGCCGGCGGCCTTGGCCCGCTTGACGATATCAGCGTTGGGGACGTGGAAGTTCTCGCTGATTTCGATGGCAACGCGGTGTTTCAGCGCCAGGTCGATGATCGTCTGCACCCGTTTGGGCGTCCACAAGTTTTTGTAGTCCTGGGCGATGCAGACGGGAAGGAATGTGGGGGCCGCCAGGATGTCCAAACGCTCGGTGGTTAGTAGCTGGATGTTGAAATCCATGTAGCGGTCCATGAACTGGTGCTTGTCGGCGACCTCCGTGTTGCTATGCCAAATCCGCCAGTAGCTCCCGTCAGGGTTCGGCAACGTCTGGGTATCCATCAGGACGTACTGGAGCTTGGCCAGCAGCTCCTTGGAAAAGGCCTGCCGCCAGCGGGGATAGACCGGCTGGATACCCTTGTACACGGGGTACGGCTCGAGCATGTCCAGATAGCGCTTGAGCTCTCGGTCCGTCTTGATCCGGTAGTTGTGACCGGGGTGCTCAACGATGCCGAACTGGACTCGGCGTTCGGCGGCGACCTGCACGGCTCGTTCTATAGATAGTCGGCCTGACAGGTGGACGTGGAGGTCGGCCACGAGGAAATCCAGTTCCGGCGGGGCCTCGTCGGCCGAGGCCAAGGCGGACAGACCAGCCACGGTCAGCGCTGCCCCGGCGCCACTCCTGAGAACATCACGACGTGAGATTGCGTTTGCCATAGTCCATCTCCTGTGACAGATCATAAACACGCGTACAGACCATTATCCTCATGGGGACGTCTTGTCATAGGACGCGCGGCGGCAGGCAGCGTTACGGCAAAAATCGGTCCCGAACTCATTTTCCGCTGATGCTTCTCCGTGGGCCACGTGTACCGCCAGGGTCGTGGACAGTCAATCGGAAAAAACCGGCGGCCTGCCACGCAGGCTCTGCCGGCGAATCAGGCACTGGCTAGGTATTTCCAGCGGTCTTGCATGAAGGTCCTGTAGGTTTGGTAGTGGTCGGTCTGCTCATAGGCGGTGGGCCGGATGGGGGCGTGGTCGAAGCTGTAGATGGTCGCACCGGGACAGGCGAGGAGGATCGGGGAGTGAGTGGCGACGATGAATTGAGCGTGGCCGGCGGCGCCCATTCTGGCCAGCAGGCCGAGCAGGGCAATTTGCGTCTTGGGCGATAGGGCGGTCTCGGGCTCGTCGAGCAGGTAGAGGCCCTTGATGGCGTAGCGCGCGCGGAAGAAGGACATGATGGATTGGCCGTGGGACTGGGTCAGCAGCGACTTGCCGCCGAAGTATTGGAGCGTGCCGGGGTCCGCGGCGGCCCATTCGTCGAGGATGCGGGCGAAGTCCTGGAAGACGGCCGAGCCGAAGAACGAGCCCGGCACGAGGCCGTCGGCCCATTCTATGGAGATGCAGCGGTAGAGCTTGTCCTCGTGCGGGTTGACCTCGAAGCGCGTCCGCTCGCGTTCCCGCCAGATATGGATGCCGGCCCGGCGCGCGATGGCCTCCAGCAGGGTCGATTTGCCCGTGCCGTTCTCGCCGACGAACATCGTTACCGGCGTATCGAAGGCCACGCCACCTGTTTGGCGAAAGATATCGAGACTGAACGGATAATGCTCCCGTGTCGGGTAGCGATCCGGATAGAAGCGTACGTATTTCAGATGCATCATGATCCCTCTTAGGTTCTCTGGACTTTCTGCACGAGCGTCTATCATACACCGAAAACCGCAGATTGGATAGCCCGCTGTCCCCGGCGTCGCATTCGTCGCCGAAAGTGCGTGCCCGACTGATCGAGCCTTCGGCGAGTCTTCGCTTGCCGCTGTCACCCCGCGGCTTGGGCGGGCCACTTGAGAACAGACGCGAGCCGATCACCAATAATCAATCATCCTTCATCAATCCCTTTGGTCTGGGCGCAGGGGCTCGGGGATGGTAAAATCCGCCGACAGGTCAGTGCAATCATGGTGTTGCTGATTTATAATCAATATCGATGAGGAGTTTGCCATGTCACAGAAGAAATCTCATTTTTCGCGGCGAGCGTTCCTGGGCACGGCGGCGGCGGTCGCAGTTCCGTACGTCGTGCCGGCCTCGGTGTTCGGCCGCAACGGCGCCGTCCCGCCCAGCGAGAAGATCATCCTTGGCGGCATCGGTGTCGGCAACCGCGGCTCGCACGTGCTGTTCAACTGGATGATCCACGAGCCCGATGTGCGGTTCGTCGCCATCTGCGACGCCCAAAAGAGCCGGCGGGAGAAGGTCAAGCAGAGAGTGGACACCCACTATGGCAACAAGGATTGCGTGATCTACACTGATATCCGCGAGTTCCTGGCCCAGCGCACCGATATCGATGCGGTCCTGAGCACGACCGGCGACCGCTGGCATGCCATGGCCGCGATTATGACGATGCGGTCGGGCAAGGATGTGTACTCCGAGAAGCCGTCGGCCATGACGATGGCGGAGGGCCAGGCCGTCGTGGATACCGCCAATCGGTATCGGCGGATCTACCAGTCCGGCATCCAGCGGCTCAGCGAAGGCAACTTCACCTTCGCTAACGAGCTGCTCCGCCTCGGATACCTCGGCGAGGTGCACACCGTTCGCGCGCACATCGCTCCGTGGGATGCGGCCGAGATGCGGCACGACTGGCTGCCGGAGCAACCGCTGCCGCCGAAGAGCGAGGTGGATTGGGACGCCTGGCTGGGACCATGTCCCTGGCGGCCGTACAACGCCGATTACTGCCGGGGCCGCTGGCGCAACCATTATGACTTCCACACGAGCTGCATCGGCGAGTGGGGCGCCCACACGTTCGCCCAGTGCCAGGTGGCGCTCGGTTTGTGGGAAACGTCTCCGGTGGAGTACAAGTACGTGAAGAACGACAGCGGCGACGGCATGGTGACCACCTTCGCCAATGGCGTCAAGATGGTCCTCGAACGGGACATGGATAAGAAGATCTGGCACGGCTCGTGCGGCGTCCGCTACGAGGGCACCGAAGGCTGGGTCGCCATCGCCGACGGCTACTCGAGATGCGACGTCTCCAATCCCGCCTGGCATCAGGATTTCAAGAAGCTCGTGGGTGACTACACGGCCCGCACGCAGCGGCCGATGAGCCACGTCCGCAACCTGTTCGACTGCATCAAGTCGCGCAGGCAGACCGTGGCCAATCCGGTGATGATGCATCGCTCGATGTCCACCGTCCATGCGGCCAATATCTGCATGTGGCTTAAACGCGATTTGAAGTTCGATCCCGACAAGCAGGAATTCGTGAACGACGACGAAGCCAATCGCTTCCGTTCGCGCGCGATGCGAGAGCCGTGGATCATCTGAAGGGGACACTCCATTTGACGGGAAGGAAACGAACGATGTCGAAGTCAAGAATATGCGTTATCCTGATTGTCACGTTGCTGCTGGGCGGCGTCGTGCAGACGTTCGCACAGACCGTCGCGGCGAAGCAGGACGAGGGCAAGCTGATTGCCGTGCTCAAGAGCTCTGAGGCCTCACGCAAGGACAAGGTCGGCGCCTGTCGGCAACTGGCCATCATCGGCGGCAAGGACTCCATCGCCCCGCTGGCTGCATTGCTCGGCGATGAGGAACTCTCCCATATGGCCCGCTACGCGCTGGAGCCGAACCGGGACCCGGCCGTAGACCAGGCCCTGCGCGATGCGCTGGGCAGGGTCAAAGGCAAACCGCTCGTGGGTGTCATGGGCAGCATCGGCGTGCGACGGGATACGAAAGCGGTTGGAGCACTGGCAGAGCGACTCGATGATTCCGATGCGCTCGTCGCCCGCGCTGCGGCCAGGGCGTTGGGCAGTATCGGTAATGCCGAGGCCGCGAACGCGCTTCAACGGGCTCTGGCGAATGCCCCGGCCGGGAGCAGGCTCGACTTCTGTGAAGGTCTGTTGCGCTGTGCCGAGTCGATGGCCGCCGCCGGCGAGAGGCAGAAGGCCGTCGCGATCTACGATCAACTGCGTCAATTGGATGGCCCGCACCAGGTCCGCGCCGGGGCCCTGCGCGGTGCGATTCTGACCCGACGGAGAGGTCGTTTGAAGCTGTTGCAGGAGCATCTGCGCAGCAGCGACTACATTCTCTTCTCCGCCGCCGTACAAGCGACGCACCGGATGCCGAATGCCCGAGTGACGAAGGTGCTGGTCGATGAGATGAAAGGGCTGTCGGCTGACAATCAGATCGTGGTGATTCAGGCACTCGGACTGCGCGGAGACAAGGCGGCGCTGCCGGCGCTGTTCGGTGCGGCTAAGGCCGGGCCCAAGCCCGTTCGTATCGCGGCCATGCGGGCGATCACGGAGATGGGCGATGCCTCGGCTGTGCCCGTGCTGGTGCCACTGCTGGATGACAGCGATCGCCAAATCGCGCAGTCCGCACGGGAAGACCTCGCCGCCTTTCCGGGCCCTGAGGCGGATGCCGTCGTGATGGCGATGTTCGAGAGCAGCGATGCCGACAGGCAGCTTATGGCGCTCGAGTTGATGGGACGCCGGCGCATGACAGGCAGCGTTCCGGTCTTGCTGAAAGCGGCGCGCGGCGGTGACGCGAAGGTTCGACCGGCTGCGACAAAGATGGTGGGCGAACTGGGCGGGCCCGAGTACGTACCGGCACTGCTCGATTTGCTCAAGAGCGTGGATCGATCGCAAGACCGGTCGGCTGTGGAGCAGGCCCTGGCCGCCGTATGCACGAAGGCGGACGCCCCCCAATCGCAGGCGGAAAGGCTCATCCGCGAGCTTGATGGAGCGGAGCCGGCGCAAAAGGCTGCGCTGATTCGCGTCCTCGCTGCCATCGGTGGTCCGAAAGCTCTGGAGGCGGTCCGCGTCGCTGCCGGTAGCAGCAAGGCGGAAGTACGTTCGGCCGCAGTCCGTGCCCTGAGCACGTGGAAGACCGCCGATGCGGCCTTTCCTTTGCTGACGCTGGCAAAAGAGACCGACGATCCGGCTGAAAAGACGCTCTTCCTGCGCGGGTACCTCAACTTGGCCGCTCGTGGTGACCTGCCGACCGGACAGCGATTGGCCATGTGCCGACAGGCCGCCGACATGATCGCGCGCGATGACGAGAAACGATTGCTGCTCGGCACGTTGAGCAACATCGAATCGCCCCAGGCGCTGAGTCTGATTGTGCCGCATCTGG
>CBFDDG010000119.1:0-11010 GCA_965603505.1 uncultured Phycisphaerae bacterium
GACGGCAAGGAATCCGTGAGCTTCGGGCCGGGCGACCTGGTCGTCTTCCCGCAGGGTCTCGACTGCGTCTGGAATGTCGAGCAGGCCGTCCGCAAGCACTACGATTTCGGCTGACGCAGCGCGAAGGTTCGCGCCTGTACCGCATTTCAGAAATCGTGCGACGATAGATTGCTTCGCTTCGCTCGTAATGACATGCAGTGGCCTGTCTATGTCATCGCGAGGAGCGCAGCAAGGCTGCCCCCACGAAGGCGGGGGAGGTAATCTCTGCCCCGGACAGTCGCGCAACTTGCGAAGTGCGGGACTATTGATGACTGAATAGCCAATTGAATCACGGAACTGACCATGTCATTCCCGCGAAGGCGGGAATCCAGTATCTTCCGCGGCTTTCCTGGACACCCGCCTGCGCGGGGGTGACATCATCGGTTGCGTTTGACCATTCAATGGTCACTATGTCACGAACTCTTCAGGTGTGAATTCAAGTTTGCGGCCGGCCTCGGCGGCCTCGTTCACCTTGAGGACTGTCACGGCCGTTTCGTAGCCGACCTCGGCGGGGCAGTTCAACTTTGCCTTGCCCCGGACGGCGTCGAAGAAGTTCTCCAGGTGCGGCTGGTGGAGCAGCGTATCGGCCTGCACGGGCAGATAGTACGCCGGCGGCGGCACGGATTCGCGGCTGTCGAGCACCGCCGTCGTCTGCACCTTCGGCTTCTGTTCGTTCTCCACCGGATCGCCTAAGTAGCCCTTCTTCGCCCACGGCCTCCACTTCTTCTCATCGACCCACCTCTCGCGGTAGATCCGGCAGCGCGCGGCGCGCTCCGAGAGCAGCAGCGTCCCCTCGTGGCCCATGAACATCTCGAAGTAGCCCTGCCCGCTGTTGGTGCTGATCGTCTGGTAGTACGCGCTGACCGGGCCCTGCGGCGCGTCGTATTCGTAGATGGCCATCACGGTGTCGTACCACTCGTGCGTGCCGCGGTCGTAGTAGTTGGTCCGGCCGCTGGCGAGCACCGACTTCGGACGGGCGCCGAGGAACCAGTTGTAGATGTCGATCTGGTGCGAGCCGAGATCGACGATGGGCCCGCCGCCGAGATGCCTGTACCAGCGCCAGTTGCGAAGCTGCTCCATCGATTCGTAGCCGTACTTTCGCAGCGTGGCCTCATCCATCTCGGCCCTCTTCGGACAGCCGATGAGCTCCTGGACGGAGCGATTCCACTGCCCGTTGACCGCCGTGATCTGTCCCAGCAGCTTCGCTTCATTCAGCAGTTTGTCGTGGCACAGGATGTAGTTCGGATTGCTGCGCCGTTGGTGACCGATCTGCAGGAGCTTGCCGGTCTTGCGGGCCGCCTCGACCATCTTGCGGGCGCCTTCGAGCGTGTTGGACATCTCCTTCTCGCAATAGACGTGCAGGCCCGCATTCAGGCAGGCGACCGCGTGCTCGGCGTGCCAGCAGTCCGGCGTGGCGACGATCACCGCGTGCAGGCCCTTTTCCTTGTCGAGCATCTCGCGGTAGTCTTCGTACGCGTTGTATCCGTGCCGATACGCCCGCAGCCGGCCGGAGACCCACTTTCGATTGTACGGCCAGATGTCGCACACCGCCTGGAACCGCACGCCCGGAATCCGCCGGGCCGCTTCCATGAGGGTCTTGCCCTGCTCCCCCGCTCCGATCAGGGCGACGTTGATCGCGTCTTTCCCATCGGCCGCGTAAAGCCGGCTGAACACCGCCGGCCCAAGCGTCAGCGCCGCCCCCGCTCCCGCCGCCGACTTCAAGAACTGTCGCCGATCCAATCTCTGCTGTACCTCGTTCGCGTTCATGGCTGGCTCCTTCTGAATCCCCGGACGGCTCTTGCCGTCACAAGACGTACTGTCTCCGCAATACTCTGTACAGGAGCTCCCCGACCGGAACCGCCAGGCGTGTGTTGAATCTGCCTTGCCGTTCCACGAGTGAAGTTGCGCTCATCGAGCGATCGTTACAGAGAATTCACAGTCCGAGGATGGAATTTGTTTGGGTAGCCGCAGTAAGCGACAACATGCCAGTGGAATGAATCGCATTATCCTTATCGGGGCGGCCGACCGTAGACCTCAACCTCTGTGTATTGGGCGTTCAGATTCCGTGAGTTGCCGCGATTCCAGAGGCGGACGTACCTGCCGAGGACACCATCGGCACCCGCCAGCCATCCCTTATTCGTCTCGATATAATTCAGGTCATCGCCAATGCCAAGTCCCAGCGAATCGTCGCGATCGTTGCTGTAGAGAGTGACTGCATCCTTGAACTGCGGGTCCCTTGCGACCTGGACCACGATGTCCAGGTAGACGGCGGGCCGGTGGAAATCATGCCACCAGGCCACGGCATGGATCTCGTATTCTCGCTCAAGGTCGATCGTGACGTATGCGCCGCTGTGCGGCCGAAATGATTCAGGCTCGAATTCAACGAAGTACATGGGCCGCTTGTCGCCATCGGTAACGTATTCGGCCTCCCCCAGGATCGGATAGGACGGATTGCTGAGTGTCACGGGCTTGCCTCTCGCGACGTTCGCCACATCGCGAGGCACCAATACGACCGGGCGTTCGTCGGTCAGTACAGTACGCCGGGGAACGGCGCCCAGACTATCGTACGGGGCCGGACCGGGCTCAGGGTAATCGATCTGCAGAGGCACACGATCGGTGCGCTCTGCTTCTTCGAGGGCGTTGCGAACGGTGTCCGTCAAGTCTTCGCCGCGGAGCCAGGTGGCGATGATCTTGCCGTCGGGATCGATCAGTATGATCTGCATCTGGCCACCCAGTTTTTTGAGCAGATCAGCATTCCAGTCGGGGCCGAAGTAGATCTGAGGCCATGGGATATCATGCTCGCTGATGTAGCTCGTCACTTCATCCTGTGTATCCGTGCCGCCGAGCCCGATGATCTGGAGTTGCCCGGTCTTTCCATACTCGGCGTGCAACTCCTTGAGGCGGTTCAACTCCGGATGGAACGTCGGCGACCAGAAGCTCAGCAGGACGTATCGGCCGCGATAGTCGGCCAGGCCAATGGCCTTTCCGTCGAGGGTTTCGGCCTCGAACGCCGGTACCGTGTCATCGACGTGCAGCGGATGTCTCATGCTCAGCGTCAATTCGCCGAGGTCGAGCGGTTCGTCTGTGCTCGCCTCGGCCATGGCAGGCACTTCCACGGTCCCCTTGTATCCGCCGATCTCCTCGGGCCGACCTTGGCCGGTGAAACGTTCTTCCAGCCAGATGTTCAAGTCATATTTGCCCGGAATCACATCTTCGATCCGAAACGAGCCGTCCTCCTGGATGCTGAAGCAGTAGTGTCGCCAGTTCGGGTCGCTCCAGATTGCCTCGTAGAACGCCTTGGCCTCCGGCGTTTCGCGCCATTTGCTGTGCCATGCCTGTTGCTCGCGGCGGGTCATCTGATCGTAGTTCTCGGGTCGCGGCTCCTCGGGTCGGGACGTGCTCAACGACCGGAGCCCCTGGCCAAAGTAGATCGGCCCGTGGTAGTCCTCCGGGGGCACGAGTTTGCCAACTACCGGGCGACCTTCTCCACCGAGTTTCATCTTGGCGATCCGTCCGGACTCGACCACCACCGGCGTTCGAGAGGTCACTGACGCCGAGCCGCCGCCGGTACTGGCCAGGTATCCGACCTCAAAACGTCCGGCCGGGACACGCTCGAAAACGAAACGCCCTTGGCCGTCACACTTCGTCTCGTACCGGAAGTCACATTTGTGCTTGCGCCACGTCGAATTCGGCAAGCCCGACATCCATATTTTGTCCTCCAGAGCCGTCCGTTCGGACGCCAGTTGCCCTTCAATCCGTCCCCAGCGTGTCAGCCGGATCTCGCGTCCCTTGATGAATTCCTCGCCGCCGACCAGCGCAAAACCCGCGTCATGCGCTGCGATAAGACTGAAGCCGTCATTCCGTTCGTTGTCGAATCGGAATCGGCCTCGGGCATCCGTCTCGACGATCTGGCCTTTCTCAACACTGTCGTACCGGGGCTGCTCCAGCCTGCCATGGTGTATCGTCACACTTGCTTTATCCGTAATTATCGCCACCTGTGACCCGGCCACAGGATCGCCATTCGGATCGACCACTCGACCGGAGAGGCCGCTCTCAGACATGGCCTGCTCGGCTGACTCCGGTTCCTTCGGTGTGGCGGCTCGGAATGTGTCGAGAAGATGCGTCTGCTGAACGAGCGCGTTGAGTTGTTCGGACGTGGGGGCGGCCAGGAGAACTACGTTCAGGTTTCGAGCGCTGCCTTGTGCCTCCACAAGTTCGCCCTTCTCGATACGGCTTTCAATCTCGGGCCAGGGCAGGGGCAGGAGGTCCGTGTACTGCGGCGGTATCGCTACGGACTGGTCGAAGGCGAGCATGAGCACGAATGTGTCGCCGGGGACTGCCCAGGAGAGCACCTGCGAGAAGTATTCGCGGCACCGCTTCTCATCCGTGCTGAATCCCCCGATGGTGCCGCCGTAGCGTTTGCCGACGCGATCTCTCAGCGCCTCCCACGCGGGACCGATGCCGCAGACCTTCTCCTGACCAGGGGCCCGCCGGCTCTTCGCCATCGCGGTTTCGGTGTCCATCAGCTCGATGGTGACGTCGGTCTCGTGGCCCGGGTGAAGCGAGACGTCCCTGTACGCGACCCAGGTGTAAGGCCGTCTCTGAAAGCGCAGCTCTCGTATCTGATTGAGGGGCACGTCGAATCGGGACGTGCCGCTGTGGAGCACGTTTCCGCCGTATCCCGTTCCGCCGGCGACATGCTGCTCACCGTTCACATCCACCGCAACCAGCCGACGGTTCACCTCCTTGCTCTTCAGGTTCGTTGTGACCGGCACAAACGTCTCACTGCCTTTGACATAGGCGATGCCGAACGCGATGGCTTTGTTGTCCTCGAGCGTATAGGAGCCCTCGCTCGCCAGGATTCTATGGACGGCACAGGTCTCCCACGCGCCGCCGGCCACGCCGATGAACACGTTCGCCCGCTCCGCGTCGGCGCTTTGATTCGAGGTGTACGCGTGGACGTCGAGGGTTTTCCCATCCGCGCCTTGGGCCCGGCCGGTGTCGGAGCCGCGACTGCCCCCGGGGACGATCCATGCGATCCTGGTGTCGCGGGGCCCGGACACGCGCAGGGCGAACTCATAGTCCTCGTAGCCTTCCTTATGCTCCAGGCGACTGCCAGTGGTGTGGTAGGGGGCGGCTTCCATCGGTGAGCCGTCCGGGCGCCACCACGGCCTGCCTTCGCTGGGATGGTCGCAGACGCCGAGCAGCTCGATTTCCACGTTGTCGCTAACTCTCGCGACAAATGGAGCCGAAGGTGGCGGCACGGGCTCCGACGGCCGGCTGTCTTGCTCTTCGGTGGACGTTCGCGGTGCGCGAAGAAGCGTCGAGTTCCGGACCAGCGGCGTGAGCTCGTCTTTCGTCGGTGCGGCCAGGAGGATGACGTTCATGTCGCGGGCCTTGCTGCTCAGCTCGACGGTCCGACCCTGCTTGAGTTGCGACTCGATCTCCGGCCAGGGCTTGGGCAAGAGGTCCTCGTATCCTTGCGGCACACGCTCCGGCGTGTCGAACGAGAACAGAAGCACGAGAATGTCCCCCGGCTTCGTGAGCCAGACGCCTTCGAAGAGGTTCTCGTAGTACTCCTGTGCATGCGGGCGGCTCGTCTTGTCCCACGTGCGGTCTTTGACAATCTCCAGGAACTCGTCCCAGACGTTGACCTCCGAGGGGTGCAGAATAAAGATGTTCGGCAGCGGACTCGACGAGAGTTCCTGCGCGGAGAACGGCGGATTCGCGATGTTGCCGTGCGCACCGAAACGCTCTGAGACTTCGACGGCCGTGTAGGGGTTGCTGTGTTTGAAGATGTCGTCACGCTCGCCTCGGGCGTATCGAACGCCCCACGTGGCGGCTAAGTTGATGTCGCTGAGATCGTTGAACGTGTACACGTGCGTCTGCAAACCGAACCGATGCACCCCGAAGATGGGGCAGCCGAGGGTGTGGTAGTCCAGGCGGCACCAGCGGCCGCCGATGTAGACCTCGTTGAACGTGTGGTTGGTGAAGCCCCGACTCGATCGGCGCAGGCCCGCCAGCACGGTCTCGCGCACCCGGTTGTGCGTCAGGGCATTCCTGACCATGAGGATCTGCTCGCGGTCGGAGGCGTCCACGGCCGGTGTGACGAGCACGATACGCGTCGGGATGCCCACGGCCCGAAGCACGGTGGTCAGATACACGGCGAGCGATGTGCACGAGCCGTGGGTCTTGTTATAGAACATCCCCTTGCCCAGTAGCTCGTGGTTGAAATGGTCCTCGATGGGCCAGTCGTAGTTGTCCTTGTCGCGGTCGAACTCATTTTGAAAGGCCTCCTCCAGACCCGGATAGACCCTGGGTCCGCCGTCCGGATAGTAGATGTAATAGGTGGTGAATACCTTATCGAGCGACCGCGATTTATCCATCAGCCATCTTGAGACCTGCTCGACGACCTGCTTGTCCGTCAGCGTCTCCACGTCGATGCCGTCCGCCTTGAGCTCGGCCAGCAGATCTCGCTTCATCTGTTCATCCCAGTTGGTGGTCACGCCGGGGGCGAGGGACTCGCTCATGTGCGCGGAATCCTGCCGCCAATTCGGATTCTCAGGAATGGACTCCTGCGACGTGGCCAGCGGATAGTGAACGACTTCAATCTCGACGTAATCATCGGTGCGTTTCAGAATGCGGGCATCCTGGAAGTCATCGTTGAGACCATCCTCGTCGAACGGCGGCATGTAGCGCAGCACCGTGCGAATGGAATAGGTGTACTCGCGTCGTTCATCCCAGTCGTTGTCCGCCGTACCATCGCCATCGCTATCCTTCTTTGTGGGATCGGTCAGGTACTTGTGCACTTCCTGGAAGTCGGACAGCCCGTCGCCGTCCGCATCGGCTGAACCAGATGTCACCCTCGAATCAACGACTGCCGTGTTTTCCGCCGTTTCGGCGTAGACTTTCACGTTCGTCTTGCGCCCGGGACGCAGGGAGACGTTGTGGAACTCTGCCCACGTGAGAGCCCGGGTCTGGAACTGGAACTCCCGGATGTCGGATAGGGAAAGGCGCGGGAAGTACGCGGTTGTCTCGCCGACAATGTTCAACAAGTCCGGCCTACGGAGTCGAGGTTCCTCTGTGCGCCCATCGTTCGTGACGGCAATGATCCGATGGAGTGGGATAGTCTGATACATTGGACTGCCGATGTGACCGGCCACGGTGACACGGACGCCGCGGTCGCGGTCCTCACGGATCTCAGAAAACACCATGCCGGCCTGACCGGTCTGTTGAGAGCCTGTTATCTCCGGGGAGCTTCGGGCAATGGTCTGCCAGGGCCCGGCGACCTCACCGCGAATCGTGCAGGTCGCCTGATCGGGGCTGGTTTCGACCAGCAAATAGCGCAGATCAGGCAGGTGTTTGCCTGCTTTGTAGGGCAGGTTGGTCGCCGTGCTGGAGTTGTTGCCGGGGCTCTGTACCGTAGTGTCCCAACCCTCCGGCAGATTCCGGAAGCGAATCGCCAGTTCGAAGGCTGGCCCATCTCCACCCGGAGCCAACTGTGCACCATCGATCCCGTCATAGGGGACCTGCTCCAAAGGCGACCCATCCGGCCGCCACCATTGCCTACCTTTGGTCGGATGCTCGCAGACGCCCAGCAGCTCGACCGTCACGCCATTGGGCAGGGTCGCCACGGACATGGAAGATGTGTGCTGCCCGCCGACGGTCGCGTGATCCTCTGGATTCCCCTCGCTTGCGTCCACCCTGCCCGGACGAACGAGCTTCAGGATCTCCGCCCGGATCTCTGGGGTTGTTAGACCCAAGCCCTGGAGCATCTGCGCGGCCACGCTCTCGCGGTCTTTCACCAGAGCGAGAAGAAGATGCTCCGTGCCGATGTAATTGTGCCCAAGTGAGCGGGCCTCGTCCGCTGCGCGCTTGAGCGCTTGTCTGGCGCGGGCGGTTTGCGGCAGTTTGCCGGCGGGAGACGGTTCGGACCCCGGCTTGACAAGCGTTCTCGTCTGCATCCGTAGCGTGTCCGCGTTGACGCCAAGGTTCTCCAGGACCTTGGCGCTGACGGCGTCGCTACGGCGCGAAAGCGCCACAAGAATATGCTCGGTCCCGATGTACTTGTGGTTGAAGGCGCGAGCCTCCTCCTCGGCCAGCGCGAGGACGTCGCGGGTGCGGTCGGTCATAGGCCGGGCCTTCGCCATCGGCAGCATGACCACTGCGACGAGGAGGACCACGAGCAAGCCCAGCAGCCCGAGCCTGGCCGTCTTCGGGATGGGTCGATTCAGGATGTGTTTGATGCGGCCGGCGAGCGCGCTCTTCGATTCGACCACGCCGATCAGACGCAGGCTCAACGCGGGCCGCCGACGGAAGGCGAGCTTCGCTACGTGGATCAGAGTTTCCGGATAGTGCGGGGCGGCTTCGCCCATGGCGACGAGCACGGTCTCATCGACCGCCTGCTCGCGCGCCCGGCGGATCGCCGCATTCGCCAGCCACAGCAGTGGACTGTAGAAGTAGACAATCTGCAGCAGGGTCTGGGCGAGGTTGACCCAGAGGTCGCCCCGCTTGACGTGCGCTAACTCGTGCAGGAGCACGGCTTGGAGGTCGCGCCCGTGCAGCTTCGGCGCGAGATTGTGCGGAATCAGAATCACCGGGTTCCAGAGCCCACACACGGCCGGGCTGCTCGCGTTCGGCGAGACCTTCAGGGCGACCGGCCCGCGCAGGGCGATCCGGTCCCGGCATTCCTCCAGCGCGTTCAACAGAGTTCGATTCGGCTCGTCGGCCTGGGCGACGAGACCCTGCACGAAAAACGCGCGCTGGAGGAGCAACAGGAGCAAGGCCGCGACAGCCGCCGACCAGAACAACAGCACAAGCCCTTGCCACGTCAGCGTCGCGGCCGGTCGCCGTGAGGGCACTGCTTCCCGGATCTGCGACGTCGGCGGGCTTGCCTCTATAGCCGTCCCGTCGGTGGGGGGCATGGGCTGTCGCGCGGGTGTCTGCGTGGCCGGCGTCGTGGGCGCAGTAAATGTGGGGACCGGCCGTGACACGATGCTGTCTGCGACGGTCGGTGTTTCTGGAATCGGCGGCTCTTCGGACTCGAACAGGTTCGTCGTCGAGACCTCCAGCTTGTCGCCGAACCAGGCGCCAATACTCAGCGGCGAGCCCAGCGACGGCGGCAGCACCAGCTTGACGAGGACAAGCATCCAGATCCAGTAGCGAAAGATCGCGCGCACTTTCCGCCGCAGCACGAGATTGACCGCCAGCAGGATCAGGATGAGCACGCCGGATTGGATGAGCATCGGCAACGCGGACGCGACAAATCTTTGGCCGGCCGCATTGATGATCTCTACAATCGCATTCATAATCGGACCTCCGCTCGCAAGTGACGCTTGACCGACGGTTCCGTTACAGACGGGCTATCGCTTCGGCCCCTTTTTCTCCCGGCGGCGTTTCTTCCGGATCATCCCCTCCAGCTCGGTGATCTCTCCTTGCGACAGCGTATCGCTTTCGAGCATGAACTCCATCATGGGGGTGAACGCGCCGCCGAACGCCCGCTTGAGCGTCCGCATCAGCTCGCCATGCTGCGCCTGCTCGCGACTGACGGCCGCACGGTACAGGATCAGGTTGCGGATGCGTTCGGTCGTGAGCAGGCCCTTGCCCACCATGCGGTCCATGAGGGTCTTGACCGTGCTGTAGGTCCACTTCTTGCGGGCCACCAGCTCCTCCTGGACGGTCGGCGCCGCGCACGGCTCGCGCTCCCACACCACCTGGATGATTTCCCATTCCGCTTCGGTCAGCTCGTGATTCTTGGCAGCCATCAAAAACCTCCTTTCTCTCTAACGATGACGAGATTACTCTACAGTTGTAAAGATTGCAAGGGAAATTTTCGGGATTTTCCCAGATTTTTTTTGGGCCCGTGGGCAAAACTCGGTCTGCGGCTCAAACCGCCAGTCGGCCGGCTTGAGACATCAAACATCAAAGATCAACATGCTACGAGTACCGCATTTCAGAAATCGTGCGACTATAGATTGCTTCGCTTCGCTCGCAATGACATGCCACGGCCTGTCCATGTCATTGCGAGGAGCGCAGTGACGAAGCAATCTCTACCCCGGATAGTCGCGGAACTTGTGAAATGCGATACGAGTTCAGGGTTTCTCGTCTTCGGCGGTCTCGCCGTTGTTGCGGCGGCGGGGGCGGAAGAAGTCCTGGAGCAGGCGGGCGCAGTCGTCGGCCAAGACGCCGGGGGTGACTTCGAGGCGGTGGTTGAGGCGGTCGTCGCGGACGATGTCGTAGAGCGAGCCGCAGGCGCCGGCCTTCGCATCGGCGCAGCCGAAGACGAGCCGGTCGAGCCGGGCGAGCACCAGCGCCCCCGCGCACATCGGGCACGGCTCCAGCGTGACGTAGATCGTCGCGCCGTGCAGCCGCCAGCTTTCGAGGGCGGCCGCCGCCTGGGTCAGGGCGATGATCTCGGCGTGCGCGGTCGGGTCCTGGAGCTGCTCGCGCTGGTTCCAGCCGCGGCCGATGACGCGATCCTGGTGGACGATGACGGCCCCGATCGGCACGTCGCCATTCTCTTCGGCCACACACGCCGCGTCGATCGCCTGCCGCATGTAGCGCTCGTCGATTTGCTGTTGTGTTCGTTCCATCTTCGCCAAGACCAAGAATACCTGTGCACACCCACGCTCGTCAAAAGGTCGTGCTCGACACCGGCACAAACTGCGAGAGACGTTCCCGCAATTCGCCCGACTTGTCAAGCCTTGTTCCCGCAGCAGGGCGGATCGCAGCTCCCTTGCAGCCGGAACCGGGGTGGAGGGTACTACCTACTGATACGTATTCCTACTCGACCGGGTGGTTTTGCTCTTGACAAATCCGGTAAAAGCCCCAGAATAGAATGAGAGAAACAGAGCGGACCCTGCATAACGAGCTTGTGATTTGCACCTTTGACGAGCAGAGTCCTGACCGGCAAGAATGCGCCTTTGGAACACAGGAGAGGCAGCAATGGGTCGCCGGAAGGGAGATCGCGGA
>CBFDDG010000120.1:0-11008 GCA_965603505.1 uncultured Phycisphaerae bacterium
TCATTGAAGGGGCAAGATGATGAAACGCTGGATGGCAGTTCTTGGCATTGTGTTCCTGTGGAGTCCTGTCGTGCGGGCGGAGGACCCGGTGTACTTTGCGGATGCGGAACTCAAGGCGGCGGTCGAGATGTGGCTCGGCAAGACCGACCCGACGCCCACCGACATGCTTGGCTTGACCTATTTTGACGGTACTCACCATGCCATTACTGACCTGACAGGTCTGGACTATGCGACGAACCTGACGCGACTTGAGCTTCCCTACAATGAGATCTGCGACCTCTCCCCGTTGGCCGGATTGACGAACCTGACGGAACTTGCCCTTGACTGGAATCAGATTAGCGACATCTCCTCATTGGTGGGATTGACGAACCTGAGCTATCTGAACCTCCACGTCAATCCTCTGAACCCGGCGGCGTGCAACGTCCACATCCCTCAGATCAGAAGCAACAACCCTGGCGTTGAGATTTCCTATGATCCGTGCGTAGAGGAGCCGGTGTATTTTGCGGATGCCAACCTCAAGGCGGCCGTCGAGTTGCATCTCGTCAAGACCGATCCGACCCCCACCGATATGCTTGGCTTGACCATTCTTGACGCAATAGGGAAAGGCATCACTGATTTGACAGGTTTGGAGTATGCCACGAACCTCGCGGGCCTTGGCCTTGTCGAAAATCAGATCAGCGACCTCTCCCCATTGGCCGGATTGACGAACCTGGGGCGCCTTGGCCTTGCCATGAATCAGATCAGCGACATCTCCCCTCTGACCGGATTGACGAACCTCTGGGACCTTTTCCTTGGCGGTAATCAGATCAGCGACATCTCTCCGTTGGGCGGATTGACGAACCTGGGGCACCTTAACCTTGCCTCCAATCAGATCAGCGACATCTCCCCTCTGGCCGGATTGACGAACCTGAGCCAACTATGGCTTCACGGCAATCCTCTGAACCAGGAGGCGTGCAATGTCTACATCCCTCAGATCAGAAACAATAACCCTGGCGTCTCTATTTCCTATGATCCGTGCGTAGAGGCCGCGGTTCCCCGCGTTGTAGGGATGACGCAGGCGGAGGCGGAAGCCGCCCTGATTGCCGCCGGGTTTATCGTCGGCGACATCTGGTGGGGGCCCAGTGATCTGCCCGAAGGGACGGTCTTCGCCCAGAACCCCGCCGGCGGCGAGATAGCGGCCCCGGGGTTAGCCGTGGACCTGACCGTCTCGCAGGGCGGCAGTGGCCCGCTCGTGCCGGGTGCCGGCTGCCTGATTGCCCACTGGAAGCTGGACGAGACCAGCGGCGATGTCGTCTTCGATAGCGTCGGCCAGAACGACGGCGTCACGTACGGCGAGCCGCTCTGGCAGCCGGCCGGCGGCAAGATCGGCGGCGCCCTGCAATTCGACGGCGTCAACGATTATGCACAACTGCCCATCGGCCCGGTCATCGGCTCGCTGACCGACAGCACCTTCGCCACCTGGGTGAACTGGTCCGGCGGCAGCGACGGGCAGCGAATCTTCGACTTCGGCGGCGGGCAGATCAACATGTTCCTGACACCCTGCGCCGCCGGGATCGGCCGGATGCGCTTTGCGATCACCCAGGCCGGGGCACGGAGTATGGACCAAACCACCGCGCCGCAGGCGCTGACGGCCGGATGGCACCACGTGGCCGTGACCATCGACGCAGCCGCCCAGACGTACCGGCTGTACCTCGACGGCCAGGTTGTTGCCACGAAGACCGAGTCGCAATACACACCCAGCTCGCTCGGCGACACCACCCAGAACTGGCTCGGGAGATCGCAGGAACCCGCCGCCCCCTACTTCCACGGCTTGCTGGATGATTTCCGGATCTACGGATGCGCGCTCAGTGCCGCGGAGGTCGCCCAGTTGACCGCAGAAGTGCCCCCCGACCCGAGTCTGCTCGCGCACTGGAAGCTGGACGAGACCGGCGGCGTTGTCGTCTTCGACAGCGCCGGCCAGAACGACGGCGTCACGTACGGCGAGCCGCTCTGGCAGCCGGCCGGCGGCAAGATCGGCGGCGCCCTGCAATTCGACGGCGTCAACGACTATGCGCAACTCCCCATCGGCTCGGTCATTAACTCGCTGACCAACAGCACCTTCGCCACGTGGGTGAACTGGTCCGGCACCGGCGGCGACTGGCAGCGAGTCTTCGACTTCGGCGGCACCGCCAGCGTCAACATGTTCTTCACACCGTGCAATGGGCAGACGGGCTCCATGCGCTTTGCGATCACCAATGCCGGCGAATCAGGTCAGGACCGGGTCACGGCCGCACAGGCCCTGGGGACGGGCTGGCACCACGTGGCCGTGACGATCGACGCGGCCGGCCGAACGTACCGGCTATACGTCGACGGCCGAGTCGTCGCCACAAAGACCGCCGGGCAATACACACCCAACTCGCTCGGCAATACCACCCGGAACTGGCTCGGGAAATCGCAGTGGTCGGCCGATCCTTATTTCCACGGCTCGCTGGATGATTTCCGGATCTACAACCGGGTCTTGAGCGCTCGAGAGATCCAGCGGTGCATGCTCACTGCCGCAGCGCCGGGAGGCGGCGCTATCACCGTGGAGAACTTCAGCTTCGAGCTGCCCGGCACCGCGAAGGTGAAAGGCTGGGATGGGGCCTGTTCCGATCCCGCCTGGACCGGCCTGGTATATGACATTCCCGGCTGGAGGAGCGATTCGCCGGCCTTTGATTCGGGCGTGGAGACGGGTCGTACGCCCACAGACGGCCTGTGGACTGCTTTCCTGAAGGCGGACGACCCGCCCGTCTGGCAGTTGACGAACCATACCATTGCGTCCGGGGAGGTCTTTGAGCTCAAGGTGGACGCCGGGAACAACTGGCACGCCACGACGTTGCTGATCGTTCTATACTACGACCATGCCGGCGTGAGGAGGTGGGCCGCGGACCAGGAGGTCAACATAACCGACACGATGCACGAGTACACCCTGACCTTCAATGCCGCGTATGCGCCCGCGTCTGTCGGCAAGAAGATCGGCATCGAATTCACGAACGTGACGCCTGATCCCGCCAGTTGGCTGGGCCTGGACAACGTCCGCCTCACCCTCGTCGAGTGAGCCGCCGGAGGTGGAAGTCTCCCTGCCGTCTGTCGGTACAAGCGATGCGCGGGACGTCCAGCTTCCCGCCCGGGTCAGGCAGCAAAAATCTCAGGCAAGGCCCCGGCTCCAATCCGTCCGCTGCTCACCCAATTGTGCGTTTTCTCCGCTGCCTGCCCCACCCGATGATTTTGACCAGAATTCGGCCAAAACTACGTAGTTTCCACAATATACGTGACCTCCGAAACGGCGTATAATTAAGAACTGAACCGTTCGGCGGTAACCGACTCCAAGGATAAGCACCATGACGTACCGTCACGACAAACGCGCAGGGGGTGTAGGGTCGCTCCTGGCCTCACGCATCGGTTGTTTCCACCTCGATCTGCCGGCGACTTCGTTTCGAGACATGCGCAAACTCCACCGCAGACTCTTCTGAGAGATTCGGACTGATGGGACAGAGGGTGATGGTATCGCTCCTGATGATGGCGGTCGTGCCCTGTACGGCCGCGGCGAATGTCTCCCGTGACATCCTCATCAGCTCTGCGTACAGAATGCAGCGGTCGGCACTCAGTCAAAATGCGGTTCTTTTTGAAAGGGTGAAAAGATGGACAAGACGACACGACTATCACGGACTGCGGCTTTGCTACTGGGCTTGATTATGGCCGGTGCCGCGACGGCGAACCTGACGTTGCCCTTCGAGGACTCGGTCCTGGAGCCGGGAGAAGCCTTCCGGATCGACAACACGTATACCGGCTCGACGAGGAGCTATGGGGGCTACTTCAGCACCGCCGGGGCCCAGGGCCGGGCGGTCTACGCCCGGGTCAGGAGCATCGTGGCGGACGTCAACAGCTACGGCGGGTTCTTCTACGCCGACAGTCCCAAGGGACGAGGGATCTTTGGCCAGTCCACAGGCGAGCAGGAGGGCATCGGCGTCAAAGGCTGGGCCTCCAGCGACGAGGACGTGCAAAACTACGGCGGTCACTTCACCTCCGCGGGTCTGCAAGGCATCGGCGTCTACGGCTGGGCCGAGAACCCCAACGCCGACGCGCTGAACTATGGTGGAGTCTTCCAGGCCGACGGTGGACGGGGTATCGGCATTTACGCCGTCGGCGGACCGAAAGGCTCGGCCGCGGTCTTCGAAGGGGACGTCGTCATCGTGGGAAAGGGCCACGGCATCGTCTTTTCCGACGGGTCGAAGCAGACCAGTGCGACCGGTGGAGGCTCTCCCGGCGGTTTCCCACGTCCGGCCTACGATAGCGGCTGGGTCACGCTGCCCTGGAATGGCTCTCGCGGCGGCACGGTGGAACTCACCCACAACCTCGGCGGCGATCCCGAGAACTATTTCGTCGATCTTCAGTTCTATTATCAGAGCGTCGAGAGCGACAAGGGCATTCACAATGAGGGCCACGGCGGCGATCGCGCAACCCAGGATTACGAGTCCAGAGGGGCCTACTACCATGCCCTCAACGCTACCAGCGTCAAGGTCACCTCAAGCGACAGGACCACCTATTTTACGCCCAAAGCACGGGTCCGCATCTGGGTGTATGAATAGGCCGACCTTTGAAAATACGGGGTCTGGGCCTTGACAGGGCCGCCTAAAATTGTTCTTATAGGAGAGGGCCTCATGAGGGCCCGCACCATTCTTTATGCAGGAGGAGATACCGGGCCCGAGCTTATCTGCGCTCCACGGGATGGCCTGTGCTCGCAACGATACATGCCAATGCGGACCACGTTCTGAAAGGGTCGAGAGATGAAGACAACAAGAACGGCAACTATTCTGTTTCTGGTGCTGGGTCTGTGCGGCCTGGCGGCGGGGCAGAGCGGGATGGTGCACTTCAAGGGGACGGTCACCGTCGCGGAACAGCACGAGGTCATCCCCGTCTGCTACGGAAGCTACTTCGTCGAGGTTGGTATCGAAGAGGTCCTCAAGGACGATGACACGCTGCTTGACGACGTGACTAGCGTCGAAGTCTGTTACGGAGAAGAGATGGGCTTGAAGGCCGGCGATCAGGTGGAAGTCTACGGGATCTACTACAAGGGAACGGGGGGCTGTCCCAAGCAGTACTGCACTCGTGTGATTGCCTTCGACGACCCGTACTACATCCGACTCCTCGCGGGGCATGAGCTGTACGTTCTCACCCAGAGCGGGATCCTGGCCGTCTCGACGGCGGGCACGCCGCAGATGCTCATCGACGCGCACTACGACAGCTACGCCATCGAGGTCCGCGACAACACATTGTACACAACCAACGATAGGCGCGGCGGGGACATCGTGGCCTACGACCTGCAGGGACACCATCTCAAGACGATTCCCACGCCGGCGCAGGCCGAAGACTATCTCACGTTCGTCGCCCTGCCGGGCGAGCGGTTCGCCCTTCTGGACAACGTGAACGACAGGGTCTTCTTCATCGACGACGAGGGCCACCTCCTGGCGACCGCGAACCTCAAACCCGTCAAGGACGGCTCCGCACAAACTGTCGACGGCGTCGTCGTCGGCAACGGGCTGATTGTATCGGAGGATGGAAGCCATCGCGTCATGGCGATCAATCTCACCACTTACGAGATCTCCGTTTTCAAGGATTTGAGCGCCTCCTTGAATTCGTTGGGCCCGATCACGTACGCGAGCGGGAAGTACTATATATGCGGCCCCAAGGCGGTCTACTCCTTCACCACCGAACCCGGCAGCCTGGAAAAGGTGGCCGAGATTACGGACTACAACATCACGGGGATCGTCGTGATCGGCGACATGGCTTACATCAGCGTAAATTTCGCCGGCAAGATCTATAGAGTGGACCTGATGAGCGGGATACCGACGGAGATTACCACCGGCCTGGACTATCCCCTGGACATTGAGTGTGCCGTGGAGACGGGCTGCTTCGAGGTGTGCATGTCCGTCAGTCAGTTGTCCGTGCCGGACCACGCCACGGCCTGCTGGACCTTCCATGAGCCCTGGCTCATGAGCCTGCCCCCCAAGCCGACCTGGGCCCCGGAGGGCGCCGTCGTTACAAAGGTCCAGTACAAGCTGGCGATCCGAGGCACGTCCCCGCGCTGCAGCGACTACGAGGTGTCTCTGGACAACGATCCCTGCGACACGGATCCTGGCATCGTCGCCTACGACAACCTGGGCGGGTTCAGCGATGGCGGCTACGACGACGACCCAGAAACGGACAGAGATATCGAGCTGGATTGGCGACAGACCCACGCCTTCGACGGTCAATCGGTGCACCAGGACTGGACGGTCTGTGTTGCGGACACGGTGTGGGGCTACACCGGATATGCGACGGACGTGTGTCTGCGCATCTGCTGGGAGGTCCAGGAGGCCCCCGGTACATGCTGTGGATTCACGCCGGGGGACCGCGTGGAACTGCTGACCAACAACCCGGACGACGCTGTCGGGCTGCCCGCCGGCACCGAAGGAACCGTGATGTGCTGCAACGCGGAGTACCCGCTCATGCCGGTGCTCGTTAGCTGGGACGGATGGACCAATGGCCACAACAAAGACCAGCAGTGCGATGGCGCCCCGCTGCCCTACCCGCCCAATTCCGGCTGGTGGGTCGGCTGTGGCGATATCCAGGCCGCGACCGGCGGCGGAGGTGGCTGCCTGGCCGACCTGGAGGCGTGGGTGTCGATGTTCTGGGACTTCACGCCGCAGACCCTCGATATCTGCACGTCGAGCGAGCGACTGGAAGTCACGTATGCACTGAAGAATTCCGGCTGCGACGACTCGGGCAACTTCGATGTCTGCTTCTACGCCTCAAAGAACCAGACCATCACGACGTCGGACCATCAACTCTACCAGATTCCCAAGACGTCGATGGCCCCCGGGCAAACCGGCTCCTGGAAGTTCTGGGTGTGGCTCGCTCCCGGTGAGCTCGCCCCCGGGAAGTATTACATCGGCTGCATCATCGACTGCGAGGGCGACGTTCAGGAAGAGGACGAATCCAATAACGTGGTGGTCATCGAGGATCAACTACTGACGATTCCGACCTGTCCATAGCCGTCCCAAAGGCTTGAAGACACGGAGCGGGCGCGCACGAGTCATGAGTGAAACAGGCACGGTCCGCCTGCGGTCTGCGGTCCCGGCGCGTTGGATTGTGGGACTTACTCGTCCAGGCCGAAGGCCTCCAGCCACTTGTCGGTCTCGCTCGCGGAGAGTCCCTCCCTTTTCTCTTCCGGTTCAGTCTTCTCGTGCCTCTTTCGTGATAGCTCCTGACGGACCTGCTCCCAGAATCGCTCGGACTTCACGGCGGTCGCTCTTCTCTCGCCGGCCGCCTTGCGCAGCCTGCGGTCGCTGCTGACCACGGTCAGACGCCGGGGAGCCGTATCGGCCTGGATCTTCTTCTCGATCACGCTGTCGGCGTCGTGGTTGTACCCGGCGAAGAAGACTTCAGGGTTCGATATGACCTCGAAATCGCTCGTGTCGGCGGGGCCCGCCCCGTCGAAGACCACCTGCCCCAGTTCGCCCGTCAACGCGAAGTACCGGCTCAGCACCCGGCACAGGTCCGCCTCCGTCGCAATCTCTCGTTCGTCGACGCTCTCGTGCAGCGCCCAGAGCAGGTTGTTTCCGTCAATAATCGTCATCTCTTGCACACCTTTGGCGGCATCGCCGTGGAACGCCAATTCTCTGCAGACAATCGTATCCGACCGGGCCCACTGCTGCCATTCCGGCACGCACGCGCCGGCACGGAAGGCAGATTATGCGATACGGGATGACGATATGCAACCCATTTGCCCGCCGACGGCGCGGCGGCCCTGGAACGGCTCTCGGTCTTTCACGGAAATCTCAAAGTGCATCCCGTCCCGCTTGTCGGCGCCGGGCGGCAGCGGCGATTCGAGCACGGCCGTCGATCCGGACACCGTGTACCGAAACGGCTCGCCCGTGATCGGGTCGGTGGGCACGGAGAGTTCTGCAACATCGTTCAGACTCCCCGGCAATTGCCCGCCGTGTGAGGCCGCATACGCACGGATCGCCTCGACACACTGCAAGACCGCCAGATTGCCGTCCAGTCTCCGCGCGATCAGCCGCGACCGGTCATGCGCCGGCTTCAAGACCTTCTCGAGCTCCTGGCGAACAGCCTCATTGGGAGCCTCCGCAAGGCCGACTTTCTTCTCGTTCTCGATCGCCTGATCGATTTCGATCAGCGGCTTCGGCATGTTCGCCAGCGCATGATACAGGTTCGGAGAATCCGCCCCTTCTATGAATTGCTCGATCTCCTTGCACATCACGGCCCCGATGGCCGCTCCGATCAGACCCTGCATGATCGTAGGCCCCTGCCCGAGATGCCGCGCCATCCCGAACCCGGTCTGCATGGCGACGAGGGCCCCCTCGTACCCCTGGCGGGCCGTTTCGAGCCTCGCCCACAATTCAATCAGCCACGTGAGCACCCGGTACTCCCGATCGTTCGTCATCTTCGCCCCGGGCGTCCAAGCCGGCCATTTACACTCCTTGCATCGAGCCGCCTTTGCGGCGCACCGCAGATTCTCCGCGTGCCGCTGCAACATCGCCTCCACGTCGCCCAGCGGCAACTGCCCAATAGGCAGATCCAGCCACTGCCGGATCTGATCCATGTCTGCCTTACTCGGCAGCCCCTTCATCGCCTGCTCATACAGGGCAACCGCATCGGCATCGACCAGCGACTCCGGTGCCGGCAACAGCAAGTACTTGCCGGGTTCGGGGGGCGCTTTCTGCGGCTGGATGGTCAGTTTGGCCTCCCGCCCGAATGCGGGCAGACAAAGCGCTGCCCATCCGATCAGCCCAAGCAGGATTCCCGCAATCGAGTTTCTACACGTGCGCACCATAGCTCGTCCTCCACAAATCCATCAATCCGCTCTCACGAGGTCAGCCCACGGACACGCTCTGTGACCTCACTTCTACAGACGCCTGACCCGCACGGATGGTCAGCGAAAATCGACTTTTCCGCCGTTCTCATGGACCGTATTTTTGATCGCGTTGTAGGCCGCCGAACGCCGTGTCAACCACGACTTCACCGAAAGGAACTTCCTGTCCTCGTCCGCCGGGACGTTGTTCAAAACCCGGACCCGGTAATCGCGCAAATCGTTCTCCATACACACGCCGACGATCAGGTTCGCAATCCTCGCGCCCTGTGTGCGAGCGTATTGCACGAGGTTCTCCTATCCTTCGATATCCGTAGGGACGCTTATGTTGTAGACTTCGCTTTCGAGCATCGAGGCCAGCAAGTTCGAGTAGCGGTCTTCCTCGTCCACACCCCAGCCGAAACCGAAGGAGTCACCGACCACAAAGAAGTCCCGCTCACGCGAATCTTTGAGGTCCTTCGTGTCCCTGAACCCATAGGCGTTAATCCGCACGGTGACATCGTAATCGGTCGTATTGTTCGTGTGGCGTCCCACGTAGCTCTTCGGGCCCAGCGGAACGCCGCCCTCCATGTGGAACACCACGGCCTCACAGGGGATGTATCGAGGCAGAAACACGCGAACGCCGCACTCCAGAATTACGAGTCCGACGAGCGTGGAGGCGAGCAGAAGACCGGCCCTGCTGATGATGGTACGCCATGGCCCGTGTGTCCGCTGAGAGGTTGACGCGACGCGCTCATCCCGTCTGCGCACCGGAGACGTCTTTTCTCCGGTTTCATCGAAAGCACGCTCCTGCCCCATCGTCCTACTGCTCCCAAACCGACCCGCGCGTGCGCTCAGATCTCGTATCTCACCTCACCCCCGACGATGGTCTTCTCGACCTTGCCCTTAACCGTCCAACCGTTATAGGGGCAGTTGCGGCTCTTGGAGAGGAACTTGCCCACGTCGATCTGCCATTCGGCCTCCGGGTCGATGATGGTGACATCGCCTTGTTTGCCCCGGCTGAGCGTCCCCTTGTCAATCCCGATGATCCGGGCCGGATTCGCCGTCATCAGCCGAATGAGGCCCGGCCAGTCGAGGACCTTCGGCTCGATCAACGCCTTGATATAAAGTCCCAGGGCGCACTCCAGACTCGCGATGCCAAAGGGCGCCGTCAGGAACTCCAGCTCCTTTTCGCTTTGCAGGTGGGGCGCATGATCGCTCGCCAGGGCATCCACCAGCCCCTCGGCAATCGCCTCCTTCAGGGCGTCTACGTCCTTCTGCCCACGCAGCGGCGGATTGACCTTGTAGTTGGTGTCGTAATCGGAACAGCACTCTTCAGTCAGCAGCAGATGATGCGGGGTCACCTCGCACGTGACCGGCAGGGAGTCTTTCTTCGCCCGGCGGATCAACTCGACAGACCCAGCGGTGGATATGTGCTGGGCGTGATACCGCACCTGCGTCTTTCTGACCAGTTGGATGTCGCGCCACAGCATCGCCTCCTCCGCCAGCGCATCGATACCCGGCAGCCCGAGAATCGTCGAGCAGTACCCGGCGTTCATGACCCCGCTTCCGGCAAAGCTGTCGTCCTGACAATGCTGCGCAACGACGACATCGAACATCTTGGCGTATTTCAGGGCCCGCAGCATGACGGCGGGATCCTGCACCCCGTGGCCGTCATCGGTAAAACCGCGAGCGCCCGCCTCCGCCATCAGCCCCATCTCGGCCATTTCCACGCCCTCGCGTTTCTTGGTGACGGCGCCCATGCAATAGACGTGCGTCTTCCTCGTCTGGCGGCCCTTTCGGTGCACGTACTCGACGTCCGTCTCGCTCTCAATGGCGGGGTTCGTATTCGGCATGCAGACGACGGAGGTGAATCCCGCCGCGACCGCCGCCACCGAGCCGCTGGCGATCGTCTCCTCCTCTTCATCGCCGGGCTCACGGAAATGGACGTGGATATCGATTAAGCCGGGCGTCACGAGCTTGCCCGCCGCGTCGATGACCCGCGCCACGGATTTCTCCACGGCCCCGTTGAAGTTGCCCACCTCGGCCACCTTGCCGTCGACGATCAGGACGTCACATTTCCTGTCGAGATCGTTCGCCGGATCGATGACCCGCCCGTTCTTGATGAGAAGCTGATTC
>CBFDDG010000121.1:0-10938 GCA_965603505.1 uncultured Phycisphaerae bacterium
TGGCCCGCGAAGAGAGCCTCAACTTTATCAAGAGGCATTTCCTGCCGGACTTTCTGCATGATTTGGCGGATGTCATCTCCGGGCGCCGGGTCGAATGGCTACCGCCGGATGACATTTTTATCCATTCTCTTGAAGGCCATCTCAACTGGCCGGTGAAGCTGACCAGCGCATACATCCTGGAACACACGAGCAAGAGCAAGCCATTTGACCTGCGCGTTCAGCGCTGGATGACGGAGCAGGATCGAACCTTCGTTCGCACGCCGCAAGAGGAATGGATCAAGGCCATAGACAACATGGCCAAGACCCTGGCCTACGTATGGGCAAACCGACTCATCTTCTACAAAGCCTTGCGGGCCAGGTTCACCGACCTGCCGCGCCTCGAGTTACGGCGTTCGATCAAGAAGCCGGATGAGGCGTTGGCCGCCTTCAACCGCTTGTTCCAGCGGGCCGTTGAGCGCAGCGGCGACTATGAGCCACTATTGATGCCTGAAGCAAAGGATTGGGCAGCCGGCGTGATCTTTCAGCCGCCCACTGCCTTGGATACCTGGCGTGCAGTGCTGCGCCATATCGAGTCGGTGGACTTCCGTGAGGTCCCATCCGATGTCGTGGGACGTATCTTTCAGAAGCTCATTGGCCCCGATGAGCGCCACCGCTACGGACAGCACTTCACGGGCGATGACGTTGTGGACCTCATCAATGGTTTCTGCGTTCGAAGTGCCTCCGATGCAATCCTCGATCCAGCCTGCGGATCGGGCAGTTTCCTTGTGCGTGCCTACTATCGCAAGCGCCACCTGGACCCATCGCGGCCGCACTTGGACCTGATCGGCGAACTCTTCGGCTGCGATATCGCCCTTTATCCCGCCCATCTGGCGACGCTGAACCTTGCGGCTCGGGAAATCAACGACGAAGCCAATTACCCGCGCATCGCGAGGTGCAACTTCTTCGATGTCAAACCTGAAAGACCATTCTGCGAGATTCCTGTGCCGAGCGAGTCTTCCGATCATACGCCCGTGTTGTTGCCCGAGCTGGATGCGGTAGTAGGCAACCCACCCTATGTCCGGCAGGAAAAGGTCGAGAAGACGGACAAGACCCGCTATGGTGAACTGGCTGGCGAAGCATGGCCCGATGTGCGGTTGAGTGGCCGAAGCGACTTGCACTGCTACTTCTGGCCCGCTGCAACGCGCCTTCTCAAGCCCAACGGCTACTTTGGCTTTCTGACAAGCTCATCGTGGCTGGATGTCGAATACGGCTTTGCCCTTCAGGGCTGGATGCTCCGGCACTTCAAGATTCTCGCGATCATGGAAAGCACGGCCGAGCCGTGGTTCGAGGACGCGCGTGTCAAGACCTGTGCGACCATCCTGCAGCGGTGCGACAATGAGACAGACCGCACGCAAAACGGCGTTCGCTTCGTGCGGTTCTCTCGCAGGCTGGCCGATATCATTGGGGTCCCGCCCGGCCAGAACGAAGATGCCCGGCAGGCTTCTATTGAAGCCCTGCGATATCGGATTCTGGGCACAGAGGTCGATTACCAGGATCAAGACCTGCGCATCATCATCAAGACACAACGCGACCTGTGGAACGACGGTGTTCGAGCTGGCCTGATCCTGGGCGCTGTGGAATTGGAGTCGCTCGCGCATGAATACGAGAATGGATGTGAGCCGGAGGCCCAGGAGGATGTGCCCTCCATCAGCCAGACGGCAACGGCTCCCAAAGAGAACGGCGATTATCACGCAGGCAAGTGGGGACGATATGTGCGCGCTCCGGACATCTACTTTGAGATCATGCGACGTTTCGGCAGGCGGTTTGTTGCCCTCGGTGAGGTGGCTACAATCCGCAGGGGTATAACAAGCGGCTGCGATGCCTTCTTTATGCCCAGAGACATCACGGCCGACGTGCTCGCGGCACACGAGGGCGACCGTGCCTTCCGCCAACACGCAGGCGGCGCACCGCGCAAAGAGGTTGAGTCAGGCAAGCTTAAGATCATTGAAGCCGGTGATGGGAGCGTCCATCCTATCGAAGCCAAGTACCTCGCCGCGGAAGTCCACAGTCTGATGAAGCTGGATCGCCCGCTCGTTCGGGCCCGCGATCTGGATCGTGTTGTCCTGCTGGTCGATGAGCCGATGGACAAGCTGAAGGCGAAATCGCCCTGGGTCTGGCGCTATCTTCGCTACGGGATGACTGCACCGTTTGCATCCCAGAAGTCCAAGGGCAAGCCCGTTCCTAAACGCTCCACATGCGCCGCTCGCGATCCCTGGTATGACCTGACGGGGCTTGCAAAACCCGGCTTTGCGTTCTGGCCCAAGTCGCAGCAATACCGTCACATCATCCCGGCAAACCCAAGTCGGATCATCTGCAACTGCAATCTCTACGACGTGGCGTCAGATGATCTTGCATCTGGTGAACAAGCGTCACTTGTGGCGATTTTGAACTCAACACTCGTGGGTCTGTTCAAAACGTTCTACGGACGATTTGCCGGTACAGAGGGCAACCTCAAGACCGAAGTGGTTGATGTCAATCTCCTGGAGACGCCGGACCCGCGAGGCGTACCCCCCCAACTCGCGGAGCGTCTGGCCGATGCCTTGGCGCGCATGAGTCATCGTGCAGTGGGCCGCTTGGTTGAAGAGCAGTTGATGGACTGCCACACACCTGAACGCGCCCGACGGATCGCTGCCGGACCGCTCGTGCTATCCAATGAACTCCAGCAGGCCGACCGCCGAGATTTGGACGATGCCGTCTTCGAGCTGCTTGGGGTGTCCGATCCGCAGGAGCGAGATGAACTCGTTGGGCGATTGTACGAGGCGACGGCGCAACACTTCCGCGACATTCGCGCGGTTGAAATCGAGAAGATGCAGCAGCGGGCGAAATCCAACAATGATCGCTTCAACGTTCACGATCTGGCGGCCGACATCTGGGACGCCGCCGCGCTTGAGGATGCCACGCCATTGGCTGAGTGGGTCGGCCAATGGCCCGAATCCAAATCCCTTGTAATTATTCCTGAAGAGCACCCAGCATCGTTGTCACCATCTCCGATGTTTGATCCCGATACAGTCTACTTCCGAAAGGGACGCAAGTCCCACGTGGACTGCACATCTCGCGGCCAAGCGGAACTGGTCGTGCGCCTCGCCAATCTGGGTATCAGCGGTCGAGTGCAGTTGCCCGCTGATCTGGACCCATGCTTCAAGCTGCTCGACCGCGTCAACGCGCGCATCGATCAAGCCAATGCTCGTTTCAGAGAACTCGCCGAAAGTCGTACCGGGGATGAGCGCGTCCGTCAGCAACTCATGGAAGCGCTGGAACGGTGGTTCGTCCAAGGTCGCGAGATAAGCAACCCCGGTTAGGGTCATTCGCGGTGAGCCCCTCAGAATGAGTGGTGGTGGGGAAAAGAGGATGCCCTCCGGTCGTGAGGGCCGGAGGGCATTGAGTGTTGCATTTGGGTGCGTTGCGGCCCGTTGGGAGGGCCGGCCGGCACCGTTCGAGCGGACAAGCATCAATGCGGATGCGAGCCGCCCGCAACCGACTGGTTCTGGCCGAGCTGGATGTCGAGGCTGTTGTCCACCAGCGGGTCGTTGTTCGGCCCGGCGGTGATACCGGCGTACTGGGCGGCGCCGACGAACTGCGATTGCGCGCTGGCGGTCGTCGGCGTAATGACGATCTGGCTCTGGCCGCCGACGAAGCCCTGGGCCGCGCCGGCGCCCCCGACCCCCCACGGCTTGCTCACCACCGTATCCATATCGAGACACAGACCCTGTGTCTGCCCGGTCGTGCGATAGCACCCGCCGGTGACGCCCTGCCCCTGAAGGCCGCCGATCGAGGCATTCTGCTCGATGCTGCTCGGTCCGTGCACGTTGTTGATGGTGCCGGACTGCACGAAAACGCCCGTCTCTTTCTGGATGCCGTAGGTGCCGCCATGCCGGGCCGAGAACATCTCCTGCTCCTGACCGACGGTCGCGGTGTTTCCGCCTTGGGCCGTCCCGACGCCCCCGTACCACATCAGCTTGTTCGCCGCACCGATGTGGAACCCCTGCCCCTGCCCGAGAAACGCCCAGGCGCCGGAGGCGAACAGCAGGACAATCGCGATTGAGAATACAAATCCCTTCTTCATGTGAGACCTCCTTGTTTCAACAATTCTTCCGATCCTCCATTACGCGATCATCACCCTCCGGGTGCTCGTGGGTCATTGTGCTGGACCTCGTTCCTCCTTTCTCCTCACGGGTGGCAGATTCCACTCCATCAATGCCGGCTGTCGGCGATCGCACCATCAGCGCACGGTCACACAGCCGACCTTCGCGTCATCAAGTCCGGCCATCTCGAGCAGCTCGCGACGGACCTCGATTCCCGGCGCGCCTTTGCTCGGAGGCAACGCTGTCGGCTCGCCCGGCGCACCCGGAACACCGCGCGGCACGGCCGGCATGGGCGTGCCGTTTTTCATGGCAGAGATGGAGATGGGCCGGACGCGGATGCGATCGTAAAGCGACGCGGGGATCCGTCGACGTTGCAGGCGCTCCGGATCGTACCGGTAGGCCTCGACGCCCAAGACGGCCTTGCCCTTGCCCTCGGTGATCCCCTTGGCCGCCGCTCCGAACAGCGACAGGGAATAATTGGCTTGGCCGTAGCCGGCGGCCGCCGAGGGGAAGGTGGTGTTCTGGCCGACCGTCACGCCCTTCATGCCGCCGGAGACGAGCAGGATGTCCACGTCCCACAGCAGCGCCTCGGTGACGGCCGCCTTGTAGGCCTGGTCCCAGTTGCGATCCACATCGCCCTCAATGCTCACCTTGCCGACGTAGGCATAGCCTTCCTCCCGCAGGAGCCGCGTGTCCACATTGGAGTCGATAAAGACCAGCAGCGGCTTTCCCTCGGGTCGAACGTCCCGGACGATGGAGTCGGCGATCTCGAATCCGCGCCCGTGATGGTACATGTCGGGCGTGCCCAGGACAACCACCGCCACGGCGTTCAGCACGCCGCCGACCGCTTCCAGCAGGCCTGCGTGCGGCAGGGCCCCCAGGACACTGCGAAGCTCACGCATGTCCTCGCGCTCCTTGGGATCGAACGTCGTCTCATAGATCGCGTCGTTCGCGCTGGGCCCGTTCGCAAAGTAGGCCTTCACCGTGCCCCAGCCCCCGTGATTCCAGTACGGAAGATAGGGCGGCAGGCTCGTCAGCGGCGCCGTTCGATTCTCATAGTTCGAGATCGACGTCGTATCGATGTTTACCTGCGAGCTGGACGAGGACTTGCTGTCACTCCAGCCCCCGGTCGACGTCACCGTTGTGTCCTGGGTCTGGCTGACGCCGATGTCGTTGACCACTTCGACCGCGGTCGTCGGCGTGTCCTGTTGCGAACTCGGGCCGCCATTCTCGCCGCGCGCGGCTGCGCCGAGCGCGAGCAGAGGAACCAACACAAGGATTGCCTTTTTCATCATCGTTCTCCTTATCCGAAATTCCCTTTTCTTTCCGGGATCACACCTCCGTGCCACCCTCCGAGGGTATGCCAAGTGTTGTGTCCCCCGTCCTCACATCCTCCTTGTTTTCATCCGCGGCCTGCCCCCGGCCCGCGCCGCGTCTCGCACATGAACCTGCGAACCCGCAAGCGCGCAGCGAATGCGCCGCGAAAAGACCGTGAATGGATGAACGAACTTGCCGAAAGGAATGTTGTGGCCCGGTGCGGCTGCCGGCCGGGCCCGAAACGCCCGGATTCCGACCCACCGCTCCGGCGGCCCAGAAGGCCCCCCGTTGAGCGCAGCGGAGGTAACAGTCCATCGTACGCGCGCAGCATCCATGCTCGGTTGCCCTGTTATCCCCGCATCGCATGCAACAATGGCAAACGTTGATTCTCCGCGCAAGATACACTTATCGGACGGCCCATTCAAGCACAAAATACGCCCTGTCGCAGTTTTTCTTCCATGGGCGAAGAAGGCTTATTCGCGTGAAAACAGCCACCCAGTCCCCTCCGCCCCATACCGCGACACGGACCCCTTCGCGTTGGAGCTCGCGCCGTTCCAGCGGACCCGACCAGAACGGCCCTATTCCTTTGTATTCTTCTTGCGAGGCGGGTTTGGAGCGGGATTTGTAGAAGGCTATCTGTCGGGCAGCGCGATCTGGTCGCGGTTTTACGGAGGTGGCGAATTTTTTCTGTAACCTCCCGGCGTGTTCCTTTCAGGAAGAAGTGAATGAAACCCGATTTGGAGATTGAGCCATGAATCCTTCTGGAAACGGACAAGGCCCTCTCAACGGCCCCAGGATCTACTTCTTGGACAATCTGAGAACGTTCATGATTTTCTTAGTGATCCTTGGTCATGCTGCCGGCGTCTATGAAAGCAGCGGCACCTGGGCCTCTTTCTGGATTGTTGACGACCCTTCAACGAACAATCTGGCCGGTCTTCTGTTCCTGATACTGGATATTGTCATGATGCCAACCATATTCTTCATATCAGGGTTCTTTGCGCCTGTCTCTATGAAGAACAAGAACGGGTGGACATTTCTCAAGTCCAAGTTCAAGAGACTCATGATCCCCTGGATGATCGCCGTCTTGACGTTGATTCCGCTATACAAGGTCATATTCCTGTACTCCCGGAATATGCCACAAGAACATTGGACCACCTACTTTCACTGGAGCAACGGGATCTGGAGTCAAAACTGGTTGTGGTTTCTGCCGGTGCTGTTTCTGTTCAACATACTCTATCTACTTCTTTCAAAAGCCAAGATCAAGGTGCCGGGCCTTTCACTGAGAGGCGCTGTCCTTGGGGCCTTTCTCATTGGATTAGCCTATAGCTTTTGTATGGATATCTTCGGCCTTCGGGGTTGGACGAAAATCGGAGTGCTCGACTTTCAGAATGAAAGGCTGTTGATCTACTTGATGGCCTTCCTGCTGGGGGCACTGTGCTTCAGACTCAAGGCATTTGACGCGAAGCCCGACAGCAAGGTGCTCTACCATGTCGTCAACGCGACGGCCTGGATCCCCGTCACCGTCTACATCTTCTTCCTGCTCTATCCATGGTTCCGCCCGGGCAGTTTCATTGTCTCGCGGATCATCGACAGATTGATCGTGTGGTTCTGCTTCGGCCTTTCATTGCTCTGCCTTGTGTACGTGATGATTGAAACGTTCCGACGTTATCTGGACAAACCCGGGAAACTCAGGAATGAGTTGAACAGGAACTCTTTCCATGTCTACGTCATTCACGTAATCGTGATGGGCGGAATCGCATTGCTCATGCTTAACACCGCAATTCCTTCACTATTGAAGTACCTCATTTTGACGGTAGCAACCTTTGCGACGAGCAATGCGATCATTTCGGCGTATAGAATGGTCTCAACTCTGTTGGGCAATGAAATTGGCAGATCGCCAATCGTGCAAGGGGAAAGATCATGGCAGCATCTACGGGGCCGGGATCATGTGGGGAACTGCTGAGAATCGGGTCCTCGAACGAGAGGCAACGGCAGCGGTGTGCCTGAATGGCAGCGGGAAAACGGTCTTTTGACGCATGTGCTCGACTTGCCTGGCATGTTCTGCGACAAAATGTCTTGAATCGGCCAGGGTATTGTGGACATTGGGACAAAATTATGTTATCATAACAGGCAAGGTGTCCGGAGTGCTTCACTGAAGTGTATAGGGAGAATCCCGGTTAATTGCCGTTGACAGACAAAAATCGGGTTTGGGCTCGTCTTGCTGCTGTCGCTTGAGTGCAAGCGCAGCGCGTGCGGACGGGGAAACTAATGCTTCGATCAGGAGGGGCTCATATGAAGGCGAAAAAGTGGGTAGTTGTAGTGGTGTTTCTGTTCGGTATGGCCGGCGCTGTCGGTGGGCAGGCGGCCGGCGACACGACCGAAGACTTTGAGACGAACGACTTCAGCAAGTTTGCGTGGACGCTTACCGGCGATGCGGACTGGGACATCACGGCGCAGGAGAGGCATTCCGGAGTCTATAGCGCCAAGGCCGGTGCGATTACAGACAATGAACGGTCCAGTCTGCAGGTGACGTTTGATTGCACAACGGGCACGATCACATTCTACCGCAAGGTCTCTTCGGAGTCCGGTTTCGACTTGTTGAAGTTCTGCATCGATGGGGTCGAACAGGACAAGTGGTCGGGTGAAGAGGATTGGGCCGAAGTGTCTTTCGCGGTGGCCGAGGGCACAAGGACTTTTGAGTGGACCTATTCGAAGGACGGTTCGGTCTCCGGAGGCGAGGACACCGCGTGGATCGATGATATCGTATTTCCAGGCGGCCGGCAAGGCCCGGAAAGCTCTCTGGTGTATGAGGGTCCAGACGGCCACCTGGTCTACGAGACCTACGCGAATGAAGGGCAAACCAATTCGGTCAACATCATCCCGGACTTCTCGCACTGCGGCTACATGGGCGGCGGCGTTCCCATTCCAGATGTGCCCGTCGTGACTACGTTATCTCCTCGGAACGGCGACGATACGCAGATGATTCAGGATGCGATTGATTACGTGTCATCTCTGAGTCCGGATGCAAACGGATTTCGGGGCGCGGTCCTTTTGACAGCCGGGCGATATCAGGTCTTCCGTTCGCTTACGATTGCGGCCGGCGGCGTGGTCCTGCGCGGCCAGGGCCAGGACGTTCTCGGAACCGTTCTTGAGGGAACCGGCGCCTACAATTATAGCGTCATCATAGTGAGTGGCAGCGGCGGGTATTCTGAACAAAGCCAGGCAACTCGATTGATTACCTCATCGTACGTACCCGTAGGCGCCTGTAGTGTTGATGTCGAGTATACCAGAGGATATTCCGTAGGCGACTGGATTATCATCCAGCGAACCCCAAACCAGTTCTGGATCAATGCGCTGGCGATGGGGCAGTACGGCTGGAGAACCGACAGCTACCGTCTCATGTACGAACGATATGTGGTGGATATCACCGGCAACACGATTACGATTGATTCTCCCATGGTCGAGGTCATTGAGGATAAGTACGGCGGCGGCAGGATATTCAAAAGCCGTTCGTTATCTCGTCCCAAGCAGTGCGGCGTGGAGGACCTTCGTATCGAATCCACATACGCCAGCGATACCGATGAAAGTCATCCCTGGAATGCGGTGGTATTGGAGGATGTGGGAGATTGCTGGGTGCGAAGAGTCACCGCTCAGTATTTCGCCGGGTGCTGTGTGAATGTGGAGTCTGACTCAACACGTGTCACAGTCGAAGATTGTGCCTTTCTTGACCCCAAGTCCCTTCTCACGGGCGGACGCCGCGGTGCGTTCGCCATAAGTGCGGAAGCTTACCCAAACACAAACCACATTCTGTTCCAGCGTTGCTACGCCGCCTACGCTCGTCATAGTTATGTGACAGGATGCAGGGTACCCGGTCCCAGTGTATTCGTGGACTGTTATGGATATAATTCCTGGCTTGACTCCGGCCCGCATCACCGCTGGGCCACGGGAACGCTGTACGACAATGTCCGCGATAGCAAGCAACTCCATGTTCAGAACAGAGGCGCGAGCGGAACCGGCCACGGATGGGCGGGCGCCCAGCAGGTGCTGTGGAACTGCCAGGCCGGGTCCCTCATTTGTGAAGCACCGAAAGGCGGGATGAATTTTGCCATTGGATGTAGCGGGACACGGAATAACGGACTGTGGGTCGATGAGCCGGATGGCTGGTGGGAGAATCACGGTCAACCGGTGACGCCCCGGAGCTTGTATTACAAGCAGTTGGAGGACCGGTTGGGAATGGCTGCCGTGGAAAATGTCACCATGCCGGAGCAGCGGTCCGGCGGGATCTGGCCCGATCTGGCCCACTGGGCGGGCCAGTACACCTTCCAAGCCAATCCGATCGAATCGGATACACCTGCTGATGTGCGTCTGGAGATTGGCTCCGATGCGATCTTTGAGGTGGTGCCGTTACCGGAGGCAACGATACTGGAATATCAGTGGTACGAAGTCTCAGCCGGCAGCTTCATCCCGATTGGGAATGATGCTGAAACGCTGACTATTGTGAATGTGCAGGCCGAGGATAAAGGCACAGAGTTCTTCTGCAGGGTCATCACCGACAAGGGCCCCTTCTACTCTCGCAACGCAGCGATTTGCCACGTGGATTATGATCTGCGATTAGTGGAGGATTTCGAGGCTCTGGCGGGTTCCTCGCCGGACGGCAAGACCGCAACGGGAGCTTCGGGCGGAAGGTGGGATACCCACGGCGAACGTACCGGTAATGTGGGTGTTGTAACAAAAGACAATAGTCAGGTCCTGCGGTATGCCGGCCACAGTGGCGGCAGCTCGCGTGGTGTGATGGTATCGGGGCTGTCAAATCCCATTTGGAATAGCGAAGTGGGATTGCTGCTATTCCGGCTACATTTAAGCGGCAGTTTCGCTCCGGCGAACCACTACATGGGAATAACCGATCTGAACCTGTATGCGGATTCGGATGCGATGGATGGCGGCGCCTGTCACAAGGAGAATGTCGTCGCAGGACTGGGTGTGCTGGCGGGTGGAAAGGGTGCCGACAATGATCTTACCGACATGGATATTGTAACGACGGATGAAACAGCGACCGTCTTGGCCAGGATCATCCATAACCAGTGGTACAATGTCTGGATTGTTGCCGACAACGCCAACGATACGTACGATCTGTATTTGAGCGAGGCCGAAGGACCGGGAACTCCCATCCCGGATCGCCCCCTGGCCAAAGACTTGATAGGCGAGGACCTTGCCTTCGGTAAGAGCACGGCCTGGCCACTTTATGGCGCCATGTTCTTTACGGAAACGACGACCGGCGGGACCAAATTTGCTGATATTGATGATATATACTGGAGCGCCCCTTAGGAGTAGCCCCTGTATTGCTCATATTCCTCAGGCATCACAGCCTTGCGTCGGAGACCTTCGTTCGGTCGAGTCCCGGATTTTCGAGTCTGGTCAGTTCTTGGAGGTGCTTGGGCCCGTGGCCGCGGACCTGTCAAGGTCGTGGCGCAGTTGGCTCTAATCAATGGCGCCCGGCCCA
>CBFDDG010000122.1:0-10898 GCA_965603505.1 uncultured Phycisphaerae bacterium
CGTCGTCTGGCTTTGCGTTTCTGCGAGTGTGGCGTTCGGGCAGGCGATGGATTTCACGGCGGTGCGGGCGGAGGTGGATTTCACGAAGCAGGTGCGCCAGTGGGATGGGTTCGGCGTCAACTACGTCGAGGTCGCGCAGTCTCTTGACTATGCGAAGGACCCGCAGGAGTACGGAGGCTTCAGCCTGCTCAGCGACGACGAGCGGCAGCAGATTATCAGTATGGTTTTCGGCGACGACGGGCTCAAGCCCGGCATTGTTAAGATGTTCCTCGACCCGTTCCATCAGACGCGGCCGGGCGGCGAATTCGACCACGAGACCACGACGCGGTGGATGCGCTACTTCGTTCGCGAAGGGCTCAAGCGCACTCGCAGCCGGGGCGACGACCTGACGATCGTCACGACGCTGTACGGGCCGCCGGCCTGGGCGACAAAGCAGAAGGTCCTGCGCGGCCGCGACCTGGACCCGGCCCGCAAGTACGACCTGGCCCAATATATGATCGACTGGGTGCGCTACCTCCGTACGGTCGAAGGGCTCCCCGTCAAGTACCTCTCGCTGCACAACGAGGGCGAGGACTGGATGCGCTGGCCCGGCCACGGGCGGAGAGGCAACATTGGCACCGGCCACGACTACAACTTGTTCTGGCCGCCGGAGCAGGTGGTCGATTTCATCAAGTTCCTGCGGCCGATGCTCGACGAGGCGGGCTTGCAAGACGTCGGCATCACGCCGGGCGAGTGCACGAACTGGTATCGCTTCAGCGCATGGGGCTACGCCGATGCGATCGCCGACGATGCCGGGGCGCTGGCGAAGCTGGGTTTGATCACGTCGCACGGCTTTTACGGCGGCGGCTACGGGCGGTGGTTCGGCGAGCACCGCAGCCTCGGCGCCGACGTCCTCCGCGCGAAGCGGCCCGAGTTGCACGCCTGGGTGACCTCCACGAGCTGGAGCAAGATGGATTCCACCAATCTCAAGGAGATGCACGGCAACATCTATACGGCCAAGGTCAACGCGGTCACGCCCTGGGCCTGCATCCAGCGGCCGGCGCGATGGGTGGGCGGCGACCCGAACCCCGGCACCGCCTTCCGCGTGTACGAGAACGGCACGTATGAAGTCCTGCGGGGGTACTACTATTACAAGCAGGTTTCCCGCATCGGTCAGCCGGGGATGGCGGTCGCCAGGACGTTCGCGATGGACTCCGAAATCGCCGTGATCGGTTTCGCCCGCAATGGCACGAAGCACCCGGACGCGTTCCTGGTCGTCAACATCGGGAAGGACGATAAGCGCGTCGCCGTGAAAGTGCTTGGGGCCGGCAGCGATACGTTCGGCGCCTGGCGCACGACGGATGAGAAGGACCGCCACGAGCGGATCGGACGCTTCACACTGGAGGATGGCACGGTCGTTTGCGAGGCCCCGGCCCGCTCGGCCACTACCTTCGTGGCGGAATGACTTAGAATATCAAATACCAAAAGGCAAAGAGCAAAATTGCGGAAGCGCCGCTGTGCGGCGATGTCGTTTACAACCCAGTACCTGGCGTATTGATCTTTCCTCTACGGGGGCAAAATCGCTCATGAGATGTCTGTTGGGAGCTGCAATGGCGCGTGCGCGCTTGAGAATCGTTGTACTTGTGGTGAGCGTGGCGTTCTTGTTCGTCGGGGAGACCGGGGCGCAGCGACAGATGGAGGACCTCGATCGTGGCTTGGTCGCGATGCGCCAGGGCGATTCGGCCGTATACGTCGGGTGGCGCATGCTGCGAACCGATCCGGACAACGTTGCCTTCAACGTCTATCGAAGCGGTGAAAGCGGACCTCCCACGAGGCTCAACCGCTATCCCGTCACGGACACGACTGACTTCGTGGATAGCGTGGCGGACCTTAGCCGGGTGAATGTCTATTTCGTTCGGCCCATCGTGGACGACGAGGAACAGGAGGCGAGCGAGCCCTTCGTGCTGCAGGCGGATATGCCGGTGCAGCCCTACATTTCTATTCCGCTTCAGACGCCGAACGGGTATACGCCGAATGATGCTTCGGTCGGAGACCTGGACGGTGACGGCCGGTACGAGATCGTTCTGCATCAGGCGGGCCGGGCGCGTGACAACGCGAGTAGGGGCATGACGGACCTGCCCATTCTGGAGGCCTATAAGCTGGACGGCACCTTTCTCTGGAGGATCAACCTCGGGCGAAACATCCGCGAAGGGGCCCACTACACGCAGTTCATGGTCTACGATCTGGACGGCGACGGCCGGGCTGAGGTGGCCTGCAAGACAGCCGACGGGACCGTTGACGGGACGGGCGTAGTGATCGGCGATACCGATGCGGATTATCGCAACTCAAGAGGCTACATCCTCGACGGGCCGGAATTCCTCACCATCTTTGACGGGCAGACGGGCGCCGAGCTGGTGACGACCGATTACATTCCGCCCCGAGGCAACGTGGCCGCATGGGGGGATGACTACGGCAACCGTGTGGACCGGTTCCTCGCCTGCATTGCGTATCTTGACGGCGAGCGGCCGAGCCTGGTCATGTGTCGCGGGTACTACACGCGGACCGTGCTGGCGGCGTGGAACTGGCGCGACGGCAAGCTGGCCCACGTATGGACCTTCGACAGTGACGACGGCACGCCGGGAAACCGCGAGTACCGGGGACAGGGCAATCACAACCTCAGCGTCGCGGACGTGGATGGCGACGGCTGCGACGAGATTATCTACGGGGCCTGCGCGATCGATCACGACGGCAAAGGACTCTATTCGACGGGCCTGGGCCACGGGGATGCAATGCACCTGTCCGACATCGATCCGAACCGGCCGGGCCTGGAGGTGTGGGCGATCCATGAGAGACCGGATCACCCTAATGGCGGGAACCTCCGCGACGCCGCGACAGGCGAAGTGATCTGGGGACTCGATCTGCACGACCCGGGCCGGGGGCTGGCGATGGATATCGACCCGCGGTACAGGGGCTACGAGTGTTGGACGAGTGACTCCGACAGCCTGTACACGTGCAAGGGCGAGAGGATCTCGGGGGCCAAGCCGAGATCGTGCAACATGGGCGTGTGGTGGGATGGCGACCTGCTTCGCGAGATCCTCGATGGGACGACTATCGAGAAATGGAACTACGTAAGCGGCGCGACGGTTCGGCTCCTCTCGGCCGAGGGCTGCTCCAGAAACAACGGCTCCAAGTCCAATCCCTGTCTGGCCGCCGACATCCTGGGCGACTGGCGGGAAGAGGTGATCTGGCGGACGAGCGACAACCGCGAGCTGCGCGTCTATACGACGACCATCCCGACGAATCTGCGTTTTCGCACGCTGATGCACGATCCGGTTTACAGACTGAGCGTGGCTTGGCAGAATGTGGCGTACAACCAGCCGACGCAGCCGGGCTTCTACATCGGTCACGGCATGTTCGATATGCAAGAGAATCGAAGGAACTCCAAATGACCTTGCGATGGCCTACCCCGTCTTCGCACTGACGAAGGTCGCGCGGGACCAGGGCGAGTGGGCCGCCGCAAACGCTCTGCAGATCCTTCGCGGCAAGACCCCGGCCCGAATCCCTGTGGCGCGGAACACCCAAACCGAAGCCTGGCTCAACCCGGCCCTCGCGCAACAAACCGTCTTCCACGCCGCCCCCGAATTCCTGGCCCGCCGCCACCGCGTCGACTGACCACTCTTCAACCGCAGGTGAGCCGGCTCCATCACTCCAAAGGGATGAGGGCTTCATTTCGCCGCAAGAAAGGCAACTGGAACGGCGGGTCGTAGCGTGCAAAGATGGCCTCTCCCGCGATCTCCATTCCCTTGTCCCTGATGAACTGCTCAAGACGGGCGCGGTGCTCCTCGTAGCGTTTCTTACTCCACGTTCCCGAATATCTCACTGCCGCCATCTTGCGCGCGGGGATCTCCCTGAGCCTGACAGCGGGGTCCAATGGCTCGGGCAGCGTCTGCATCGTGTATTTGGCCGGCATGAGGAAGCTTACGAGCCACGTATCCCCGGACCTCTCTTGACTGACCGGAGCGGTCATCGCGATCTTTTCAGAATCAACTTCCTGGCTGACGGGGGCCGTCATGGCGATCGATTCCTTATGCCGGTTCTTCCCGGAAATATAGTCGTAGAGTCGTCGAAAGGCGGTATTCCCCGCATCGCTGAAATCGGAGGCCACCACCGTTTCCGCGATGATACACGGTTCGTAGAGCCGTACCTCAAAGCGGCCGTTCTTCTCCAGCACCCGGTATTTTGCCTTCTTTATCCCGACCATATCGTTCCCATCTGAAGAGGCACAGGAACACGAGAGGATCAATGAAAACAGTGTCGCTGTGCGCGCGATCGCCATTTGACGGTTTGAGCACATAGTCGTCCTCGGTTTCTTCCCGGTCGAGCCCGGATGCGAGCGACCGCGCGTATCCGGAGGGCGTCGGGTGTACCGGCGATGCCCGACGCCCTCGTGAACTCATCCGGAGCAACTCACATGGTTCCGATCCGCCGCCAATCCGCCATATCAGGCTACGGTCCCGGTGGCGCTTGCGGGAGCACGACGGCATCGATGACATGGATGACGCCGTTGGAAGTTTCCACGTCCGTGGCCGTGATATTGGCTTGACGACCCAGATTGTCGGTGAGCACGCCGCCGTCCTGCATGAGACTGCCACCCTGGAGCATCTCGATCTGGTCGGCCGCCAGCACATCTGCGGCGAGCAACCGACCTAAGGCGACATGATACAAAAGCACGTCGGTGAGAAAATTCTGACCCAGGTCGCCCACGTTTTCCGGGGTGAGATCCAGAGCGGCGAAGGCTTCATCGGTCGGCCCGAACACAGTGAATTCGCCCGCGCCAGAGAGCGTCTCCAGAATCAACGGGTCCGCCGCAAGGATCGCGGCGATCAGTGTGTCGAACTGCCCGGCGAAGGGGCCCTTGCCGTTCAACTCGATGACCGTGTCCACAATACTGGGAGCCAGCGGAATCACGTTCTGCAGCACCGTAAGGGTGTTGTTTTCCAGCGACCCAACGGCGTACAGGAAATAGGCTTTCTCTGCACCGAGAACGAGATCGACAGGCCCGAAGACGGGGTCAACGATGCCGGCCGGCGAAATCGACACGATCCATGTCCCCGGCCACGTCGTTAGAACGCCCTGGGCCCCGTTTGTGAGATCCTCAAAACTCAACCCCTTGTAGCCGATAGGAATCTGCACCTGTGCGCCGATGTCCACCGCCGGTGCGGCAGCCGTGTGGTGAACGACCAATGGGGACCTCAGCGAGGCGCCGCAACCTTCCAGCGTGTTCGAGAAGACGCTGGCCGTAGGCTCCTTGTGTTCCGTCAGATGCGCGATAATCGTTACGTTGCTTTGAGCGGCAAGCTTGACATTGGCTTCAATGACGGCCGGTTCGCTGCAGGGATTGTCGGGATTAGCCACGCCGACCGTGACGTAGTACGCGCCCGGTGTCAGTTCGATAGGATCCGTTACCGTGCCGAACGCGAAAGCCGTCAAGGCGCAGGCGCCGTTGAGGGCGATGTCGACAGGCAACTCCGCCGGCAAACTGAGATCCTGCCCCGGAATACCATGAATCACGTACACGACGGCCGGTATCAATGTGAGCGGCGCGCCGGTTTGCAGCTCGCCCTCGTAGATGAGCAATGTCAGGGAATCGTCATCGACAGAGCCCACGGCAAAGATCAGATAGGCTTGGGAAGAGTCGATCGTCAGTGGCTGGGGCCCGAGGGCCGGGGTATCCGTCCCTGCCGGCAGAAGCGAGACATCCCACCTTCCGGGTGGCACCGTCAAGGCGCCCTGCCCGCCGTTGGGGACCCCTTTGAACGAGCGATCTCCCTGCCAGTCACACACGGTCCCGTGCAGTCGAATATCCACAGCCGGCGCGGCGGCCGTATGGTGGAGCGTGATACGGGATCGCGCCTCGTCCGTCGCTGACATGTCGAGCTGAAACTTTGACGCCGTCGGCGTTTTGTCGGCCGTCAGATGGGCAATGACCACGGCCACTTCCCCGGCAACGAACGGCACATCCGCTTCGATGACCGCCGGGGCGCTGCACGGATTCGCAGGGTCGGCCAGTCCGACCTTGATATTGTAGGTACCCGGGGCCAAGCTCAGCGGCCCGGCAATCTGACCGTAGGTGAAGCCCTGGAGAAGACAGCCGCCATCCACGGCCACGTCCACGGGCAGGACGGCGTCCAAATCCAAGTCCTGCCCTTGAATCCCGTGAACCACGTAGACCGAGGCGTTACCATCTTGAGCATAGATCGGACCAACCAGTACGGCGGCGCCTATCACACACGCAAACAGTAAAGATTTCATCGTTCTGCCTCCTTTCGATAGAACTTGTTCCTGTTCGGTCCCAGCACCTTTCGGCCATGGCAAGAGGCCCCGGCGCAAGGTGCTCACTGGAATCATCACTTGGGCGATATCACTGCATCGATCACGTGGACTACGCCATTCGAACACGGGATGTCCGCATAGATCACGCGGGCTTCGTCCACTGTGGGGGCAATGGCAAGGCTCTGCCCCTGGACCGTCGTGGCTTTCTGAATCTTGATGACATCGGCGGCCATGGCCTTGCCAGGCGCAACGTGATAGGTGAGGATGGCCGTCAACTTCTCAGCGTTCCCCGGTTTGAGGAGGCTATCCAGGGTTCCGGCCGGCAGTGCGGCAAAGGCTTCGTCGGTCGGAGCGAACACGGTAAAGGGCCCGTTTCCTTTCAGAGTGTCAACGAGATTCGCAGCTTTGACCGCCGCCACCAGGGTCTTGAAGGCCCCGCTCGAGACCAGCGTCTCCACGATGTCCTGGTTACCAGGGGCGGGGAGGATCACGGTGTCGATCACGTGGATGACGCCGTTGGAGCATTGGACATCCGTTTTCACCAGGTTAGCCCCAGCAATCATGGGCTTGTTGGCGCCGCCCGTCAGGAAGAGCGGTTGCCCCTGGACCGTCCGGAATCCCTTCCCCTTGAGCACATCGGCAGAGGCCAGTCGCCCGGGAACCACGTGATAGGTAAGTATCTCTGTCAGCCTGTCCTTGCTGGCGGGCAGGAGCAGGCGGTCCAGCGTGGCCTTAGGCAGTTTGGCAAACGCTTGGTCGGTAGGGGCGAATACGGTGAACGGGCCTTCGCCTTTGAGGGTCTCGGCCAAACCGGCCGCTTTCACCGCGGCTACGAGCGTGTTGAAAGAGCCCGCCGAAATAGCCGTGTCTACAAGATCCTGGCCCGGGGCTTGTGCTCTCTTCATACCTTCCTCGGGCAGTATCACGGCGTCGATCACGTGGATGACGCCGTTGCTACATACAATATCCGCGTGGGTAACGCGGGCACCGTCGATCGCCAGACCCGTGCTGGCCTGTTGACCCTGTACGGTCTTGACGCTCCTGAGCTTGACCAAATCGCCCGACATGATTCTTCCCGGCACGACGTGATAAGTGAGGATGCTCGTGAGCCGCGTTTTGCTTTCGGGCTTCAGGAGGTTTTGCACTGTGCCGCCCGGAAGCTTACTGAAAGCTGCGTCCGTTGGAGCGAACACAGTAAAGGGCCCTTCCCCTTTCAGCGTTTCGACCAGATCGGCCGCTTTGACGGCCGCCACCAGGGTGTTGAAGTTGCCGGCAGCCACGGCTGTGTCCACGATATCCTTTGCCGGTGCTGCTCGGGCAACCGTCCCGATGGGGTCGGGGATCAATACGCCGCAGGAGAATAACCAGGCCAGGACCACGTTTCTCAAGACGCTTTTCGGTTTCATGTTTCTCTCCTTTCCTTCTCCATCCATCCTTGGCGACGGACGGCCGGAAAGCAGATACGGCCTGCTCGTCGTCACCGCCCATGGCGGGCCAGGAATAACGATCCAAACAGTCTTGTTTGAATGCCCATGCAACGTGAACTACATGAAAAACGGTCTTCTCAAAACTGCGGTTCGTGGACGGAAACCGTTGCCCCGAGACCTCCTTTCAGACGAACCGCCCGGTCTTTCTCACAACGGACTCACTCAGTTCGGCATCACGACGGCGTCAATTACGTGAATTACACCGTTCGAGCATTGGATGTCTGTCTGAACGACCGTCGCATTGTCCACCATGACAACGCCGCCACCCGTCTTGACAGATAGTGATTGGCCGTTCACGGTTTTGGCGCTGCTCAGCTTCAGCACGTCGGCGGCCATCACTTGGCCGGGTACCACATGGTAGGTGAGAATCGACGTAAGCTTCTCCTTGTTCTCAGGTTGCAGGAGGTTCGAGAGCGTATCGGCCGGCAGCTTGGCAAACGCTGCATCCGTGGGAGCGAACACGGTGAAAGGCCCAGGGCTCTTCAACGTACTAACAAGCTCGGCTGCTTTGACGGCGGTGACCAACGTGTTGAAATCCTCTGCCGCAATCGCTGTATCGACGATGTCCATCGGTGCCTCCTTCTGAGTGCTTTTCATGGTGCCTTCGTCATTACAACCCAATAGCACGAAGGTGAGAGTCATCAGAATTGATGAAAACGCGCGTCCCTTGCGGATAGACTTTGCATTCATGAGATCCCCTTTCCAAAAACTTGGTTCGATATTGCCTTCCTTGCGCGCCGTGTTAACCCGATGATCCGCGGCGCCTTACCCCATTCCAGTTGCCTGGGCGCACCCCCAAGACTGTGGTTTCAAGTCTTGGTACGGCGAATCAACGTACGGGTTCTGCAGAAGTCCTTTTTGGTTCAACAAAGAATTCTCTTTGCGGATCCTTCGTTCGGGAACTGCTCTCAAACGCCGTGCGTTCCTGTAAGAGGGTGCATCCCTCTTGATGGGCCGATGCGGGCTATCCGCATGGGAACAGGGCTGGTGTACCGTTTACGTCAAAATGATCGACACCGATGTTCCGCTCAGCTCTTTTGTGTTTCTTGAGTTGTCGCTCGTCTGCTGTGCCCTTGTACGCCGGAAGCGACGTGAAACGGCTCCTCCGACCTCCCGCCTACGCCGCTCCAGCCCGTCGCAGTTTCCGGATTTCCTGGTTGACGCGGCCGTACGAGAGGCAAATCGATGAGTCCAACGCCTATGTGTATCAGGCCGCCAAGGCTCACGCCGACCGGCTGCTGGGATTCGACTGGGCCGATCCCCGGCTGGGCGTGCAAAGGGCCAAGGACATGGTCAGGAAGTGCGCCGATGACTACGGCTTCTTGGGTGTCAAGCTCAACGGAGCCCAAAACGACTTCTTCATCGATGATCTGAAGGTCTCCATGCCCATGGTGGAGGAAATCGCCAAGACGGGCAAGTTGATTGCCTTCCACTGTGGGGTGGATGCCTGCGAGTGGACACACCGGTTTCGCATCGCCACGATTGCCCGGCCGTTTCCGCAGATGCAGATTCTCTGCGCCTACATGGGGGCGTGGGCTTTCCCGATAGGAGCGAGGCGACGATCGAAATGGCCCGGGAATGTCCGAATCTGCATCTGATCGGCAGCATGGTCCTGCATACTTCCGTGTTGGATGACGTCAAGACCCTGGGTGCCGACCGGGTCTGTTTGGGCAGCGATCCCCCGTTTGTCCTGATGCACGTCTTTGTGGCTGAATACCATGCCCTGGTTGACGGTGAGGTGACGGTGCAGGAAAAGACTCAAGTCATGGGGGGGATTTGCTTCGCTTGTTGGGCCTCTCGGCGTGACGATGCGCGGAGAGGCCGCGATCCCGGGTGATGCGCTACCGGCGAGACAAAGACGGGTGGCTCCAGAAATGGGAGCCGAGCAGTTGTCGTAACTACCTGTTTCTGCTCGGCTTACGCCAAAAGAAAGAGTGCTTCCTCGGTTTAGCGGCGGACGGCGCGCTGGGCTTTTCGCAAGCGCCTTCGCTCCCTTTCGGACGGCTTCTCATAGTAGGCCGTTCGCTTCATATCGCGAATCAACCCCTCTTTTTCACACAACTTCTTGAAACGTCGAATCATCTGCTGCACGGACTCACCGGATCGCATCTTTACTTTCAGCACTAACCGTACTCCTTAAAACCGTTTCTTCTCTCAACAAACACAGGTGGAACGCATATATATCGTCATGATCGGGTGTAAAACCACTAAAATAACATGCCTTCGGACGGTTTTCAAGCCCAAAATTTCGTGCGGAATCTCGAATCTTTTGACGGTTTTGGGCCCGCCGGGGCAGTTCGACGCAGGTCGCACAGACCATTGCGGCTGTTTCCGGGGCAAGCTCCAGCGGATCGGCCGCCGTGCTTGAAAACGGGCCGAGAATGTGTTACAATCCTGGCGCACTTTGGAGGTGTGTGCTTCATTGGAGAAGTTTCGTCAGACGTTGAGAGTGAAGAAGGAGCGGGCCACTCTGGTGGCCGCGATTCTGCCGGGTCCGAGCGGGACCGATGACCTGGCGGAACTGACCGCATTGGCCGAGAGTGCCGGGGCGGCCGTCGTCGATCGATTCCAGCAGAAGATCCGCACGATCAAGCCCTCGACCTACATCGGCAGGGGCAAAGCCCTGCAGCTTGCCGGCCGCGTCAGGCGGTACAAGGCCGATGTGGTCATTTTCGACAACGGCCTGTCGCCGGCCCAGATCCGCGAGTTGGAGGCCATCGTTCGGGCCAAGGTGCTGGACCGCAGCGAGCTGATCCTCGACATTTTCGCCACGCGGGCGCAGACCAAGCAAGCCAAGCTGCAGGTCGAGTTGGCCCAGTTGGAGTACACCTATCCCCGGCTGACCAGGATGTGGTCGCACCTGGATGCGGTGGCCGGGGCGGGCGGCGGTACGGCCGTCGGGGCGGTCGGCGGGATCGGCACACGCGGGCCGGGCGAGCAGCAGTTGGAGATTGACCGCCGGCTCGTCAGCAAACGGATCAGCGAGCTGAAGCGCGAACTGGCGGGGATTGACCTGCGCAAGCTCCGCGAGATCAAAGGCCGCAAGGAGTTCTTCAAGATCTGCCTCGTCGGCTACACGAATGCCGGCAAGAGCACCCT